>WJMR01000025.1 GCA_014727845.1 Ignavibacteriales bacterium | reverse complement strand
GCGTTTGCGTGAGAAGGAAGTCGCCGAGCCGAAGTTTTTCCAAGAAGATCCCCTCGCCCTTTTTCACGCTCGCCCACTCCACGATAATTTTGGCGAGGAACGACGCGCCGAACGACGCGAAGTACCACGGCGAGAGGAAGGCGCCCAACGCGAGCTGAACGGGCAAGCCGAGCATAAAGAAAAAGACGCCGACGAGTTGCGCGACGAGCGTCTTGCTCCGATAACGCAAACTCTTGCTGCCCCACCGACGTCGTTGGTGGAGGAATTGTCGGAGCGTCTTGTTCGGATCGGTGCGACAGAGGGCGCGGCGATCATAGCAGTGGGCGACGGCGGCGGGATTGCGGGCGGCGATTTTCTGCATCAGGAATTCGTCGTCGCCGCTGGAGAGTTCGAGATTGTCCTCGAAGCCGCCGACCTCCTCGAACGTCGCGACGCGATAGGCCATGTTGGCGGCGTTGCAGGTGAACGCCCGTCGCGCGCCGATCATTCCCGCGCCGAGAATGGTGAGCGAGGCGAACTCGATCGCCTGCGTCCGCTCGAAGAGGCGTTCGTTCGGCTCGAAGGCGACGGGACCCGAGACGAACCCGACCTCGGGAGCGAAGCGCTCGACCATCGTCTCGATCCAACGCTCGCCGTAGCGGCAATCGGCGTCGGATCCCAAAATAATTTCGCCGCGCGCTTGCCGAACGCCGAACCGGACCGCGCGCTTTTTGTGGGCGTTGGGCGCGTCGGATTCGGGCGAGGAAAATACGCGGAAGCTCGCCGGCTTTTCGGCGCGTTCGAGTTTCTCGCGCGAGTCGTCGTCGGAGGCGTCGTCCACGTAGATCAGCTCGAAGCGATCGGCGGGATAGGTTTGCGACTTCATACACGCGAGGTGAACGAGTATGTTCTCGGTCTCGTTTCGGAACGGGACGACGACGGAGACGAAGGGGGTCTCGTCGGATCGACGTCGGTCGCGCTCGACGACGAAGACGCCTCGACGCGCGCGCGTCGCGAACCATACGTAGAACGCCGCGGGCGCGAGGAGCGCGAGCGCCGCCCAGAAGTGCGCGTTCATTTGTTCCGCTTGAAAAGTAGCGCGAATCCGATCAACGAGGGGATCAACACGTTAAAGATGAAAAGAGTGAAGGCGGCGTTGAATCCGATCTCGTCGGAAACGCCGAACTGCGAGAGGAAGTAGATCGAGGCGGCTTCCCGAACCCCGACGTCCCCGAGGGAAATCGACGGGACGAGCGCCTTGACGAAAAACGTGAGCGCGCCGCCCCACGCGAACCAAAGAAAATCCGCGTCGCCCGAGAACGCCGCCGCCAACGCGGTGTATTGAAGCAACATCACCGCGTAGAGCCCGAAGGAATACGCGCCCGACAACGTCAGCGTGCGCCGATCCAACCGACGGAGCGCGCGCAACCGCTCGACGAACGGACGCATCCACGTAACCGACGTGAGCGCGGGGAGGATGACCTCGCGCCAAAAGCGATCGCTCGAAACGGCGAAGAAGACGAACGCCGTCGCCCCGCCCAACGCGACGAAGAGCGCGACGGCGAACGGCGGGCTGATATGATATCGCCACGCGAGGAAGAGTATCGCCGACGTCGCGCCCGTAAAGGCGATAACCACCAGGGTGAAAAACTTATCGATGAACGTGACGATCGAGACTTCGAGTAGCGAACGATCACGAAACGCCACGCCGCGTCCGACGTATTCCCCGACTCGCGCGGGCGTGAACGCGCCCCCCGCCAATCCGTAGAACAACGACCGCCACACCACGCGCGTATCCTCCACGCGCAACGTGCGAGCCACCAGCGCCTTCCATCGAGCGTATTGAAAGAAGATGTTCGGGACGAGGAGGACGCCGGCGAGCGCGACGTAATAGTAGTTCGCCGAGGCGAAGACGTTCGCAATCTCCACCGACCCGACGCGATCGATGAGATACGCCAACAGTCCGAGCGCGATGACGATCTTCGCCACAAAAAAAAGCTTCTCGCGCTCTTTTACGTATGCCTTTATCGCCGCGAATTTTTCGCGGGCAAGAGCTAACGCCTTAATATCGGACTCCCAAAATATCTTCGGCGGACGGCGCGAAACGCCGCCTCAAAAAAATTAACCTATAAGTTATGCACTATCTTTCCGAATGCCAAGCGCCCCATTGCCTCGTTACTCGCCGTCCTTCATAACTTGTTTGCCGTCGAGCCAAAAACTTGGCTTGAGGATGACGCCGTCGAGATGGACGGGAACGTCCACCGAGCCGCCCATCGAGATATTATTGCCGAGCGCGAGGTGCACGGTGCCGGCGACCTTCTCGTCCTCGAGCAGGAGCCCCGAGAGCTTGAGATTGTCGTTCGTGCCGACGCCGAATTCGGCGATGTTGCGCCCCGGTTTTCCGAATTTCTTGAGAATATTCTCGAGCTTCTTGGCTTGTTTTCCGCCCGAGAATTTCGTCGCGTATCCGTCCTTCACCTCCACGACGATCTTCTCCTTGCCAAGGAGTCCGAGTCCCGCCATCGATCCGTCCACCACGAAGACGCCCTCGGCGCTTCCCTCGACGGGGGCGACGTACGCCTCTCCCGTCGGGAGGTTGCCCGCCATACCTTTCTTGTGGTAGAGCCCGCGCGAGGAGATCGCTTTTCTTCCCTTGATACTAAAGGAAATGTCCGTGCCCGCCGGGGAGGTGATCCGCACGGAGGAGGCGCGGTCGAGCTTGCGCGTCATCGCGTCGGACGCTTTGGCGATTTTCTTATAGTCGGCGTTCATCCCTCGGATCATAATATCTTTGGTGATGCCGGGAAACGTGGCGATCCGAACGCCCGCTTTGGATGCGGCGCGACGCGCGTTGGTGTGGGTGAGGGATTTCGCCGTCGGGAAAAGCGCGACGTCGAAGAGCTTCATCGCCTCGGCTATCGGGGCGGGCGGCTCTTGTCCGTTCGTCTCGAGCGTCGGCATTTCGAGGTAGGCGGTTTCGTGACCGAGCCGTTGCGCGTTCTTATAAATCGCGTAACCGATCTCGCGCGTATCCGTGTCGGTCAGCACAAGCACGGATTCCTTTTTCTTCGCGCCCATGCAAACCGAGATCGCCGTCTCGGCGGCTTTGTCGAGCTTCGTCAATCGCATACTCTCTCCTTGGTTTTAAAACAGTTAGAGCGGAAAGCCGAGGTTTAGTTGCACGGAAGTTGATATGCCGCCGCGATCTATCGCGTTGGTCATCGGCGACAAACCGCCGGGCGTCTCGGGCAGGAACGTCTCCTCGTCCACCTCGCGCAACGAACCGACGGGCGCGTGGGCGTAGGCGATCGTCCCCTCGAGGGAAACGTATTCCCCGACGACGTTCACGATCACGCCGCTGCCGAGGTTGTAGCCGAACTTGTATTCCTCGCCTTCGTAGCGCGTCACGTTAGCGCGGGCGCCCGGCTCGGTGAACGAGCCCGTCAACCGCGCCGAAGTAATCGTCAGCGCCGCGTCGATCGCTTTCCAGCGTAACCACTCGACGACGGTCACGCCGAAATCGACCCCGACGGCGAAGTTGTTCGTCTTTAACTCCACATAGTTCTCAAAGCGCTCGCCGTCGTAGTCGATCCACGCAAAGTTCTTCTTACTTAAGCCGGCGTAGTATCCCTTGACCGAGAAAAAGAGGGGATCGAAATCGACGCGAGCGAAGTTGACGCCGAAGCGGAATCCGTAGAGCGTCTCGAATTTCTCGAACGGTTCTTCCAGCTCGCGCGAAAACCCGACGTCGGTTCCGATCGCGTCGAGATAGGCGTTCAACCCCGTCGCCTCGACGTCGCGGATTTCGTATCCGACGAAACCGCTGAGCGCGCCGAAGCATCCAAAACCAAGGACGTTGTTTTGCCCGTAGGAAACCGCGGCGAACATAGCCGCGAGAAAGACGGGATACGCGATACGTGTCATACCGATTACCGAATCGTTGTTCCATTTCGGCGCGACGCGTCGCCGATTCGTTTGCGACCGAATTTACTATAAATTAAACGAAAGGAAAAATGACGCGGCGGCGCCCGCGTTTGGTATTCCGACCGCGCTTCTCTACTTTGTGAAAACGGCTTCCGGCGCGGTTGCCGAAGCGGGCGCGAGGGATGCGCGAGAAAACTTTCCGCTATCTATTATATATAGGCGATCTCCGCGCACGCTCCCGCGCCGATCCGCCGACTTCCTCGCCGAACTATCGAACCTTCAAGAGAGCAAATGGATTCCGCCAACAAGAACGTCGATCTCGATCTGAAAGAAGCGCTTGAAGGATTGGCGCGCTCCGAGAAGCGACTCCCCTCGAAACTATTTTACGATAAGCGCGGTTCGCTCCTGTTCGACGAGATATGCGAACTTGAGGAATATTACCCGACGAGAACCGAGCTCGGCATCCTCGAGGCGAACCTCGACGAGATCGTCGAAGAGATACACGACGACGCTCTCCTCGTGGAGCCGGGTAGCGGCAGCTCCCAAAAGACGCGCCTCCTACTCGACCGCCTCCCTCGGCTTGCGGGCTACGCGCCAATTGAGATTTCCGAAAACTACCTCGCAAGGATAGTCGAGGATTTGCGCGCCGCCTACCCCGCTCTCCCGCTTTTTCCCGTCGCCGCGGATTTCACCAAACCGTTCCGCCTTCCGCCCACCGCCGAGCGGATAGACCGACGCGTCGTCTATTTCCCCGGCTCGACGATCGGCAATTTTACCGACGAGGATGCGAGCCGACTACTCGCGGGGTTCGCGGACGCGTGCGGCGCCGAAGGGGGTATGATTATCGGCGTGGATTTAGAGAAGGACCCCGATGTCGTCCGCCGCGCCTACAACGACGCCGAGGGCGTCACCGCCGAGTTCAACCTCAACATTCTCGCTCGGCTCAACCGCGACTACGGCGCCGACTTCAATCTCGACGCCTTCCGCCATCGCGCCGACTACCGACCCGAGCTCGGACGCGTCGAAATGCGTCTCGTCTCACTCGTCGATCAGTCCGTCTCGCTCGCGGGCGAGCAAATCCCCTTCGCCGAAGGGGAGACGATCCTCACCGAATACTCGAACAAATACACGCTCGAACGCTTCGCGCGCCTCGCCGCCGATTCGTTCACGATCGACAAGGCGTGGACGGACGACCGCGATTGGTTCGCCGTCCTGGCGCTCTCGACGAAACGATAAGCGGTTTTCTTTCGCGGCGTTTCTTCGTAGCTTTGTCGATTCCGATGAACGACAACCGACGATACGACTACTCGATTCCGCAACACGAGAAGCGCGACGAATACGCCATCGTCGCCTCCCTCGTCGCCGAAGGCGAGCGCGTCGTCGATCTCGGATGCGGCGACGGCGCCTTGTTGGATCTCGTCGCGCGGCGGAAGCCGGCGGAAATTGCGGGCGTCGAGATCGCCGAGACGGGCGTCGAGAAGTGCCGCGCCAAGGGCTACGACGTTCTCCTCGGCAGGATCGACGAACGCCTCCCCTTCGAGGAGGATCGATTCGACGTCGCCCTCTGCAACGTAACCGTTCAGATGACGACCTACCCCGAAGCGCTCCTCTCCGAGATGAAGCGCGTCGCGCGACGGCACATCCTCACCTTTCCGAATTTCGCGTACTACAAGAACCGCCTCGAGGCGCTCTTCTTCGGACGGATGCCCCGCACAATGCTCGGCGGATACCGATGGCACTCGACGGGGCATATTCACCAACTCTCGCTTAAGGATTTCGAGGCGTTGGTCGCGGAAGTCGGCGGGCTACGCGTGACGCGGCGACTCCCTTTGCCGACGAAAAGCCGCGTCGTGAACGCCCTCGCCAAGGCGCGCCCGAATCTCTTCGCCTTCAACGTCCTCTACGAACTCGAGCGGATCGACGAATGACGCGCCACTTCTGCACCCTCTTCGACTCGAACTACCTCTCGCGCGGATTGGCGATGTATCGCTCGCTCCTCGCGACGGGCGCGGATTTCCGTCTCTACGTCTTCGCGTTCGACGAGCGGACGCGGCGCGTTCTCGATAAGCTCCGGCTCGACCGCGTCGTCGTCGTGTCCCTCGCCGACTTCGAGGACGAAAAGCTACTCGCCGTAAAACCGACGCGCTCCGTCACCGAGTATTGCTGGACGAGCTCCTCCTCCACCGTCCTCTACGTCCTTGAAAACTTCGACGTCGATTGGTGTGTCTATCTCGACGCCGACCTTTTCTTCTACGCCGACCCCGAGCCGATCTTCGAGGAGGCGGGCGAAGCGTCGATCATCCTGACCGAGCACCGCTACTCGCCCAAGTACGACAAAGAAGTTAAGAGCGGGCGCTACTGCGTGCAGTTCACGGGTTTCCGGAACGACGAGCGCGGACTCGCGGCGCTCCGATGGTGGCGCGAGCGGACGCTCGAGTGGTGTTACGCCCGACACGAGGACGGGAAATTCGGCGATCAAAAATATCTGGACGACTGGACCGAGCGCTTCGAGGGCGTGCACGTCGTTCGGCATATGGGCGCGGGCGTGGCGGCGTGGAACGTCCGGCAGTACGACTTTCGACTCCTGGACGGCGCGCTCCTCGGTAGGGAGCTCGCGACGGGCGAGGAGTTCCAAACGATTTTCTATCACTTTCACTATCTTCGATATTATACGGACCGCGCGGGACGGCGGATCGTCGAGTTCGGACGACGCGACCTTTCGCCCAACGCGATCGATCTCGTTTACGCGCCGTACTTGAGGAAACTCGAAGAAGCGAAAGACGAGGCGCTCGCCGTCGAAGCGGACTTCGATCCGCACGGCGCCAAGCCGCTCCCGCGAAATTGGAAGACGCCGCTCCTCTACGTCTATCGGAAACTCAAGGGCGTCCATCACCTCTACCCGCTCACGAAATTTGGGATTGACGATGATTGAATACGAAAACCTTCGCGCCTCCAACCAAGAATTCTTCGAGGACTATCGCGAGTCCTTCTTGAAAACGATGGAAAGCGGTTGGTACATCTTGGGAAAGAACGTCAAGACGTTCGAGAAAAAGTTCGCCGACTATGTCGGTCGCAAGCACGGCGTCGGCGTGGCGTCGGGGTTGGACGCGCTCGTCCTCGCCCTTCGCGCCTTCGACTTCGAGCCGGACGCCGAAGTGATCGTCCCCTCGAACACCTACATCGCGACGATCATCGCCGTCGTTCGGGCGGGACTGACGCCCGTTCTCGCCGAGCCGGACCTCGCGACGTACAACGTCGATCCGAAGGAAATCGAGGCGAACGTGACGCCGAAGACGCGCGCGATTATGGTCGTACACCTCTACGGCAAGTGTTGCGATATGGGTCCGATTATGGCGACGGCGAAGAAACACAACCTTCGCGTGATCGAGGACTGCGCGCAATCCCACGGCGCCACGTACAAAGGGCGACAAAGCGGATCGTTCGGCGACTACGGCGCGTTTAGCTTTTATCCGACGAAGAATCTCGGCGCGCTCGGCGACGCCGGCGCCATGCTCTGCGACGACGACGATCTCGCGACAACCGCGCGCCGACTACGTAATTACGGATCCGACGTCAAGTACCACAACGAGATCGTCGGGGACAACTCGCGACTCGACGAAGTGCAGGCGGGGTTCCTTCTCGCCAAGTTCGCCCGACTCGAGGAGCTGACGCAACGCAAACGCGCGCTCGCGAAACTTTACCACGACGGTCTGAAGGACGACTTCGTCAAGCCCGTCGTTGACGACGACTACCGCGACGTCTATCACATCTACAACGTTCGCCACCCGAAGCGCGACGAGTTGCGCGAGTTCCTTCTGAAAAACGAAATCAAGACCGAGATCCACTACCCCGTCGCGCCGCACAAGCAAAAGGCGATGCGCGACATCATCAAGGGCGACTACCCGATTTCCGAAGAGATCCACGCCACCACGCTCAGCTTGCCGATCTCGTACGGCCACACGGCGGCGGACGTGGAGCGCGTGATCGAAACGATGAACAAATTCTAAGCGAGCCGATGACCGACCGAACCGCGACCGACCGTCCGATTAAAGAACAACCGAAAGTCTTCACGTATCCGTTGGCGCTCAAGCTCGTCTATCGATACGGCAACATCGCCGCGACGTTTACGCTCGCGCTCTACCTTGTTCCGCTTATCGCGGGCGCGAGCGAACACTCCGAGTACACTTTCTACGCGCTCGCCGTTGGGATAATGATCGTCGCGATCAATTGGTGGTTCGTGAAGCTCTACGCGGTCACACCTTATCGGGTCGAGGCGGACGAGGAGAAGCTCGTCGGATCGTCGTACGTTTTCCGGTCGAAGCGCGTCGAGATTCGTTTCGCCGACGTCGTCGATTTGAAGGGCGGCATATTCGAGGGGCGCCCGTACGGCTTGATGAAGGTGATCGACAAGGAGGGCGCGACGATCGCTTTCTTCCATCGCATTCGTAGGAGCAAAGAATTGCAGGGGGAAATCCTCCGACTCGTTCCGCGGAAAGTGTACGACGACGTGCTCGATAAGCTCGGTATGCGCAAAGATAAGATCCGCAAGAAGGCGAGCAAGCGTCGGTAGCCGCGACTACGATTTCTCCTCGAGCAGGCGCGCCAAGCCCCTCGCTATCTCCCGCCGATCGAACTTCGCGACGAACTCGCGATCCGTTTTGAACTCGTCGATCCGCCGAAAGAACTCGTCGCCGTCGCTCGCGTAGGGCGAGAGAACTCCCGCGTTGGCGTCTCGGATGATGGACGCCGCTTCCTCGTTCTCGTCCCCGAACGCGACGATCTTCCCCTCGGCGCGGAGATACTCGAAGAGCTTGCCCGGAACGTGGCGCGGCTCGGTGACGCACGCCAATAGCCAGTCCGCCTCGATCATCTCGCGAGCCGCCTCGCGATACGGTAGAAATCCGAGGTACTTCGCGATCGGCGTCAGTCCCGCCTCCCCGACCGCGCGCCGAACGCCGGGGGAGACGGTGCCGACGAAACGTATCTCGCCGAGTCGTCCCTCGTCTCGCTCACGCGCCAGTCGCCGCCAAAACGCCGTCGGGTTCTGATAGTCGAAAATATTACCCGCATGGAGGAGGCGTTTTTTCTCGCGCTTCGGTTTCTCGTCGAACTCGGGGAACGCCTCGCCGTCGTAGCCCCAATAGAGCGTGCGGTATTTCTCTCGCTCGTTCGGATAGCGCTCGGCGAAGTCGCGTCTCGTCGTGTCCGTCACGAAGACGACGCCCGCCGCGTCCTCGACGGTCTTCCGTTCGAAGCGGCGATCGACGGCGCGCGTGAGCGGGTTGCGCCAAAAATCTCGGTAATACACGATGTCCGTCCACGGATCCACGAAGACGGGAAAGTAGGGAATGCCGCTCCGTTTGGCGAGCGAGCGCCCGACGAGGTGGGCGGTGTGCGGCGGTCCGATCGTAACAATCGCGTCGAATTTCTTGCGCTCCATTAACTTTCCACCCGCCTTAACGGCGTAGGGATACCATCCCGCGCGGGCGTCGGGAACGAAAAGCTGCATCCGGATTTCCATCGTCAGCCGTTTCACCAATCCCGCGTCCTCTTTCGAGACCGTTTCGGAGGCGACGAGCGGCTCGCCTTTCTTTTTTCCGAGCGCCTTGCGATAAAGATCGAACGGCTCCCACGCGCGGGCGCGAACCACCTCGACCTCCTCGGGCACGCGCGCGAGCATACTCTCGTCCTTCCGCTCGAACCCCTCGTTCTCGACCGTCAACACCGAGGCGCGCCACCCGCTCTCCTCGAGCCGACGGATAACGCCGAGAGGCCAGTGAATGGTGGCTTTGCCCGAGGGGGGCCAGAAGTACGTAACGAAGAGGACGTCTTTCATACGCTCGCTTGTCGCCGGCTATGCGAGGTCGCGCCCGCCGTTTTTCTCCCGACAAACCGAACGACGACCGCCTCGCCGCTATGCCCCTCGCCTTCGCGCAACGTCGTACGCGTTTTTTCGAAGTGGAGAAAGTCGAGATCGATGAAGTCCTCGGCGACGTCGCGCAACGAGTAGAGGAGCTCGGCGGATTTCGGTCCCCCCGTTCCCTCGGCGCGTTGCTCGGTATCGAACGCCTCGAGGGCGATCGTTCCGCCGGACGCGAGCGCGTCGATCGCTTTCCGGTGCAGCTCGACGCGGCGTTCGGGATCGAGGTGGAGGAAGAAGAGTCCGATAAAATCGTAGGTGTCGCGCGGCGGATCGACGCGCTCAAGATCGGCGACGTCGTACCTAATCTCGACGTTCCGTTCGTCGGCGAGCTTCAACGCTTTGGCGCGCGCGGCGTCGCTCCAATCGACCGCGTTGACGCGCCATCCGCGCTCGGCGGCGTGGACGGCGTTACGCCCTTCGCCCTCGCCGGGCAACCACATTCGTCCGGGCGCCAACTCGCGGAGCCGTTCGCGAAAGAACTCGTTCGGCTCGACGCCGTACACGTACGGCGCGGCGGAATATCGCTCGTTCCAGAATTCTCGCATAATTTAAAATATCTTAATAATATACTATTTTTTCGGCTCGCGCGCTCGATTGTTCGCGTGACGCGGCTCGTTGTCGCCGCCGGAGTTTTTATGTATGTTGTATCGGAAACGTAATACGCTTATGCTTACGAAGAACGAGCTGGACAAGATAATCGTGGTGGGGGATAGAATATTGGTTCGCCCCGAAGCCGAGCCGCGTCGCACATCGAGCGGGTTATATCTTCCGCCGGGCGTCGATCGAACGGAATCGGCGCAGAGCGGGTTCGCGCTGAAGACGGGTCCCGGCGTTCCGATCCCCGCGCCGGCCGACGACGAGCCGTGGAAGGAAGCGGACGACTCGGGACGCTACATGCCGATGCAGGCGCGGGAAGGCGACTTGGTTGTGTTTCTCCGCAAGCATGCGATTGAAGTCGAGTATCTCGAGGAGAAGCTCTTGGTGGTGTCGCAGAATCATCTCCTCTTTATTATCCGCGACGACATCGAAATAATCTAAACGCCGACGCGTTCGGCGCGCAAATATGGAAAGGGAAGCGATTATGAAAACGATCAGGATCTTATCGGCGCTCGTCGCCGTTGCGGCGCTGTTCGGCGTCGCGCTATTCAACGGATGCGACACGGGCACGACCGACCCCGAGCCGGTCGAAGAGCAATCCGAGCTGCCGCCGATGCCGAACTTCGGGGCGGTTGAGAACCTCAACGGAACCCTCATCACCGTCCAATTCGAATACTCGGTGCAGGACCCGTACTACGTGGATTACAAGATGGCGTACGCCAAATTCGGGACGGGCGTTGACGCGGGCGCCGTGTCGGTGAACGAGGAGCCCGTAACGTTGCGCGAAGAGAACGGCGCGGACGTGTACAATTCGTTCGACTCGGACGCGCCCGCGAGCGTGTTCATCTCCTTTAACGGCGACGACCACACGTGGAACGTCGAAGGGGGCTCGGGCGTGCCCGCGATGAGCGACCTTTCGATCGCGAGCGTCTCCGATTTTGAGGTTACCCAACCCGAGACGGGCGATCGCGTTTCCCCATCGGGCGGCGTCATCGTTCAATGGGACGGCGCCGCGGAGAAGACCTTCGTCACGCTCGAGATGAAGCAGGACGC
>WJMR01000175.1 GCA_014727845.1 Ignavibacteriales bacterium | reverse complement strand
TCGTCGCCGTGTTGAAGACCTGCGCGTACGAGGCGCTCGTCAGCAATACGACGGACGCGATAACGAAGAGTTTTTTCATCACGTACCCTCTCTCTCGAGTTGTTGTTTGGTTTTGGGTTAAAGTAATCGCCTCTTCTCTCGGACGAAAGTTAATAAACAATCACGTGTTTTGCTCGTTATTTTCGGCGTCGTCAAGAATCGTCAGCGAGCGGTTGGGAGCGGATATTTTGAAGCGCACCATCCGTTGTTTCAGCTTCTTCAACAACTCAAAGACGATCCCGTCGCGTTCGAATAGCTCGCCCGGATTAAGAATCTTTCCCGTATTGAAGGAGACAAAACCCGCTACGGTGTTGTATTTCTCGGAGGTGGGCAACTCGACGTCGAACACGTCGTTAAAGTCGTCGATGTGCATCGAGCCGAGAATCGAGTAGGCGCCGTCGGGAAGGCGGACGTATTCAACGCTCGGCGGTTCGCCCTCCGCGGAAATCTCTCCGACGATCTCGCTTAAAATATCTTCGAGCGTCACCAGTCCCTCGGTGCCGCCGTACTCGTCGGTGACGATGCTAATTCGTTCGCCGCGCTTGCGCATCTCGCGAAGTATTTCCGAGATGAGTTTCGTCTCGGGCACGAAATACGCGGGACGCACGACGCTCTTGATCGGCGGCAATTCTCGTCGGGCGGAGACGCGGAGGAGATCCTTGATGTGGACGACGCCGATGATTTTATCGATCGTCTCTCGATAGACGGGCACGAGACTGTGCCCCGTCGCCACGATCTCGTCGAAGACGGCGCGGTCGTCTTCGGTCAATTCGACGGCGATCATTTCGGTGCGCGGCGTCATAACCTCGCCCGCCTTCAGATCGTTGAACTCGAAGACGTTCTCTAAAATTTCGTGTTCCGCCTCGTCGATGGCGCCGGACTTCAGTCCCTCGTCTATTACCGCGCGAATGCGATCCTCGGAGGCGTAGGGGGAGAGGACGGGTGGATTGCGACGGAGCGGGTCGAGGATGAAATTGGCGATCGTGTACATCGCCGCGGTGAAAGCGCGACTGGTAACGAAAAACCATCCGAGCGGAAGGGAAAGAAATGGCGCGAGCGACTTGGCGTAGCGGGCGCCCGCCGCGCCGGGCACGAGCGATCCGAAGAGAATGAACAGGAGCGTCGAAGTCGCGGCAATCGCGAGGAACGCCCACGTCGGGTTCGCGGAGGAGGCGGCGTCCACGACGTATCCGCGTAAGACGAGCGCGACGGAGAGCGCGAGCGCCGTCGCCCACGCGATCGTCGTCGTCGTCGCGAGCGTCTCGCGCTGACCTTGCAACGTCTCGATTCGTTTTTCGGAGGGCTTGTCGTCTTCGTCGTCGTCGTTCTCTTCGAGCGGATACGCCAACGTCGCTTTTTCCGCCAACGTTAACGCCGCCGCGAGGACGAGCGATCCGAACGCCCATAGATACCAGTGCATACGTCGTTCCGCGCTTAGTCTTCGAGACGAGCGCGCAGCTCTTTTAGTTTTCCGATTTTCTCCTCGTAGTCGGCTTTCTTTTCCCGCGCTTTTTCGACGACGTCGGCGGGGGCGTTATCCACGAACTTTTTATTGCCGAGTTTTTTCTCCGCGCCTTTTAGCGCGCCTTCGACGCGACCGAGTTCTTTATCCAAACGAGCGCGCTCGACGTCGAGGTCGATTAATCCTTCAAGCGGCACGAACACCTCCGCGTTCTTCATAACGGCGCCGGCGCTCTTCGGGGGTTGCTTCATGTTCGGGTCGATCTCGACCGACGCGGCTTTCGCGAGCTTGGCGACGTACTCGGCGTATTCGTCGGGCACGGATTCGCTTCGCACGCGCACGTCGATCGGCTTGCTCGGCGGGATGTTCATCTCGCCTCGGATGTTCCGCGCGCCCGCGACGACGTTTTGAAGAAGCTCAACGTCGCGTTCCACCTTGTCGTCGATCTTCGATTCGTCGGGAACGGGGTATGAAGACGTCGCGATCGAAGACGTCTCGTCGCCCTTCTCGAAAACGCTCCACAGCTCTTCGGTGATGAACGGCATAAACGGGTGCGCCAACTTGAGGATGTCCTTGAATCGCGCAATCGCGCGCGTGATGGTCGCCCGCTTCAACTCCTCGTCGTCCGAGTAGAGTTTGTTCTTGACGAGCTCGACGTACCAGTCGCAGAAGTCGTTCCAAACGTAGGCGTAGAGGAGTTTGGACGCGTTGTTGATTTCATACTTCTCCATCGCCGCCTCGAGTTTTGCGAGCGAGCGGTGGAAGCGGGAGTCGATCCAGCGATCGACGAAATCGACGCGCTTGTCGGCGTACGCGGGGTCGGGCGCCGTTTCGGCGGCGTTCATCAAAAGGAAGCGCCCGGCGTTCCAAATCTTGTTCGCGAAGTTTCTGCCGATCTCGACTTTCTCCTCGCTAAAGAGAACGTCCTGCCCGAGCGGAGCGAGATAGATGACGGTGAAGCGAAGCGCGTCCGCGCCGTACGTGGCGATGACGTCGAGCGGATCGGGCGAGTTGCCGAGCGACTTGCTCATCTTTCTGCCGCGTTCGTCGCGGATGACGCTGGTGAAGTACACATGCCGGAACGGGATCTCGCCTCGGAAGTGGAGCCCCGCCATGATCATCCGCGCCACCCAGAAGAAGATGATGTCCGGCGCGGTTACGAGCGTGTCGGTCGGATGATAATACGCGCGCTCCTTTTCGTCGCGAAAGACGCCGTGCGCCCAGAGCCAACTCGACGCCCACGTGTCGAGCGCGTCGGGGTCTTGCGTCCACTTCTCGGGATCCTTCGGCGGATCGACGTCGCAATACTCCTCGCCCGTCTCGTTGTGCGTCCAGACGGGAATGCGATGACCCCACCAGAGTTGGCGCGAGACGCACCAGTCGCGGATCCCCTCCATCCAATGCTGATACGTCTTCGTCCAATGGGCGGGGTGGAATTTCACTTCGCCGTCTTCGACCGCCTTCAGCGCGGGCTTCGCGAGCTCGTCCATTTTCATGAACCACTGCTCGCTCAAGTAGGGTTCGATGGGAACGCCGCCGCGTTGGGAGTAGCCGATTTTCGTTTGGTAGTCCTCGATTTTCTCGAGGAGATCGGCTTCCTTCATCCGCATCACGAAGAGTTCGCGCGCCTCGAATCGATCGAGTCCGACGAACTCTCCGGGAACGTTCTTGTTCATCGTCCCGTCGGGATTGAGGACGTTGACCGTCTCGAGCGAGCGCCGCTTACCCATCTCGTAATCGTTCGGGTCGTGCGCGGGCGTGATTTTTACGGCGCCCGTTCCGAATTCGGGATCGACGTAATCGTCGGCGAAGATGGGAATCTCCCGACCGACGAGCGGCAGCTTAACGTTCTTGCCGATGAATTTCTTGAACCGCTTGTCGTTTGGATTGACCGCGACGCCCGTATCGCCGAGCGCCGTCTCGGGCCTGGTGGTCGCGACGACGATGTGCTCGTCGGACCCGACGACGGGGTAGCGGAAATACCAAAGTTTGCCGTTTACCTCGCGATACTCGACCTCCTCGTCGCTGATCGCCGAGCGCGTGGCGGGATCCCAGTTAACCATCCGATATCCTCGAACGATCTTACCCTCGCGATATAAATCGACGAACGCGTGGAGCACGAGCTTCGAATAGTCGTCGTCCATCGTAAAGCGCTCGCGTCGCCAGTCGCAACTCACGCCGAGCTTCCGCAATTGCGTCGTTATGATGCCGCCGTATTTTTCGCGCCACTCCCGGCAATGCTCCAAGAACTTCTCTCGCCCGAGCTCCTCCTTGCTCAGCCCTTTCTCCTTCAACGCCGCGACGACTTTGCTCTCGGTGGCGATGGAGGCGTGGTCGGTTCCGGGCACCCAGCAGGCGTTGTAGCCGCGCATCCGTTGGCGTCGGATGAAAATATCCTGCAACGTGTTGTTGAGGATGTGCCCCATATGAAGCATCCCCGTGATATTCGGCGGGGGGATGACGATCGTGTAGGGTTCGCGGTCGGGAT
>WJMR01000002.1 GCA_014727845.1 Ignavibacteriales bacterium | reverse complement strand
GAACCCGACGACCGTCGATGTGGCGATTGATTGGCCCGGCGTTGATTTCGACGTTGACAAGACGTTGACGATCAACGTTGACGTGGCGGCCTACGAGGACGAGGAGGCGTTCGCGGGACCGTTGACGACCTCGCTGACCGTTACCGCGCAGATCGAGCCCGTCACCGCCGAGCTTTATCACGCGGATCTGAGCGAGGAGTCGCTCGACACCGCCGCCATTATTTTATATCTCCATAGCGATCGTTGGGCGGACGCGACGCTCGACCATACGCTTTTCACGGCGACGAACCTTCCGACGGGCGCGTCGTTGGCGGGCGTCACGTACGTCAACGACACGACGGCGACGCTCGACGTGACCTACGACGGCACGGACTTCGACGCCGACATCACCGACTTTAACGTGACGATACCCGCCTCCGAGATCGACTTCTTCGGGAGCGACGTGATAAGCGCCGACTACACGATTCGCGCGATCGACGAGGGTCCCGAAACGCTCGCCGCCGCGTGGGCGACGGTTCCCGGCACGAACGGCGTGGAGCCGACGATCGACGGAGACGCGGTGACGCTGACCTTGACCAACGGCACGTTCGTCGCTCCTCAGGTCAACCTGATCACCATCCCCGCGTCGGTGACGACCAACACGGGCGTCTCGATAGAGTCGATCGCCTTTGTGGACACGCACACCGTGCGGATCGAGTTGCAACACGACGGCGTCACCGACTACGACGTTGACGAAGTGATGACGTTCACGCTTCCCGCCG
The DNA here is from genome assembly GCA_014727845.1 of Ignavibacteriales bacterium. Classification (GTDB taxonomy): domain Bacteria; phylum Bacteroidota; class Ignavibacteria; order Ignavibacteriales; family Ignavibacteriaceae; genus WJMR01. The sequence continues at coordinate 3,822 of WJMR01000002.1, read as the reverse complement.
CGGCGTACGAGGAGGGATCGATCGACTTGACGGCGAGTATTACGCTCGTCGCCACGCTCGAACCCATCTATTTATATCTCACGTCGGCGCCGGCGCTGGACGAGGTTACGAATCTCGACGGCGCGACGATCGACCTCGAACTGAGCAGCGGCACGTGGATCGACGCGACGCTCGAGATCGACAGCTTGATCCTCGGACCCGCCACGCCGTTGGGAGTAACCGCGACGGCGTTCACCTACGTCGATCCGACGCACGCGACGGTGACGCTTGCCTACGACGGAACCGACTTCGATCACGACGTGACCGACTTCTACCTTACGGTCGATAAGAACCAAGTCGTAAGCGCGCCCATCGACGTTGTGAGCGATTCGCTTACGATAACCGCGCTCGAGGAGCTCGGCGGCGAGAGTCTTTCCGTCGTATGGAGCGCGGGGAGCACGGGCGCCGAGGCGGACGATCCGAACGACGACGAGTTGACCGCCACGCTCGCGGGCGGCACGCTTATCGCTTCCGCGCTAACCACCGCCAACGTGACGCTCTCGGGCGACGCGGCGACGGCGGCGGGCGTAACGATCGAGAGCGTAACCTACGTCGATCCGACGACGTTTACCGTCGCGATCGATTGGGACGGCACGGACTTCGACGTCGATAAGACGATCACCGTGACGCTTTCCGCATCGGCGTATCGCGACAGCGACCCCGACGGCGACCTCTCGGCGAGCGAGACGATGACCGCGACCGACGAGGGTCCCGAAGCGTTGAGCGTCGCCTACGTCGATCCCGCGAACGGGCAAGAGGATTTGATCGACCAAGCCGTGATCGAGGCGACGCTGACCAACGGCACGTTTATCCAATCGCAAATCACGCTCGCGAACATTACGCCGAGCGGCACGGCGTTCGACGACGCGAACATTACGTTCGAGGCGCCGATCTACGTCGATCTCCACACCATCCGCGTCCCCGTCCACTACGACGGCGCGATCGATTTCGACTTCGATAAGATCCTCACGCTCAACGTGGCGGCCGCGGCGTACGCCGAGGGCTCCGCCGACTTGAGCGGCGACCTGACGGTGACGGCGATTCAAGAGCCGGTCTCGTTGTTCGCCGCGGCGACGCCGTCGCTTACGGAGGAGAACCTTCATACGGCGACGGTTACGCTCGAGCTCGACGACGACGTGTGGGCGGACGGCGTCATCGACGCCGCGACGAACGCGAAACTCTTGAACGCGCCGGCGGGCTTGACGATCGCCGCGATTACGTGGATCGACGACACGCACGCCGAGATGACGTTCAACTTTACGGGGCGGGATTTCGACACGACGGTTACCGATATGCGCGTACAAATCGAGGCGCCGGAATTGTTCGCTTGGCCCGACTCGGTCATCTCGACGCCGCTGACGATTACGCCTTCGACGACCGAGACCGACGAGTTTATCACGTTAGCGTGGGCGAATCCGCCCGGAACGGACGGCGCGGAAGCGACGCTCGACGCGGACGCGATTATCGTGGATATCGGAGGCGGAACGTTCAACGCTTCCGAGACGGATCTCGCGTATTTCGTCGCGTCCGGCACGGCGGTAACCGACGCGGGCGTTACGCTCGAATCCGTGACGTTTGTGGATACGCACAAGGTGCGGATTGAAGTGAGTTGGGACGGCACGGATTTCGACGTCGCAAAAACGTTGACGATCCGCGTCGCGCCGCCCGCCTACGGCGACGGAACCGACACGCTTGCGGCGAACATAACGATTACACCGACGGTCGAACCCGTGTTGGTTGTGATCTCGCATCCGACGGGACTTTCCGAGACGCAACTCGACACGGTCTTCGTGGAATTGATTAGCGAAACGTGGGCGGACGCGACGCTCGATCCGAGCAATTTCCTCCTCAATAATCGCCCGCTCGGCGTCGGTGTCGAGCGCGTCGATTACGTCGATCCGACGCACGCCAAAATTGTGTTGGATTACGACGGCACGGACTTCGACTCCGACATAACGAACTTCAACGTGACGGTCCGCGACGACGAGTTCTCTCTCGCCGGACCCGACGTGACGTCGAACAACCTGACGATCACGGCGATCCCCGACAACCCCGAGACTATCTCGCTCGCCTGGACGCAAGCGGGAATGGGCGTCGAGGAGAATCTGCTACGGAACGACACGCTCCGCGTGACGCTCGCCAACGGCACGTTCTTCGCAAGTCAAGCGACCCTCTCCAACGTGAACGAGAGCGGCGACGCGGTGACCGACGCGCACGTGTATTTGGACGGCGTGATTTTCGTGGACGATAAAACCTTGTTGATCCCCTTGACGCTTATCGACAGCGTGGATTTCGACGCCGATAAAACGTTGACGATCACCATCGACGCTGACGCATACAACGAGGGGACGACCGACTTGACGGCGTCGATCCCGATTATTCATTCAGCCGAGACGGCGACCGTTAGCATAACCCCGATCGGCGTGGCGCAACTAACCGAAGGGAACGTCGCCAACCGACCCGTCGCCATCAAACTGAACAGCGACACGTGGGCGGGGGGCGCGGTTACTCTCGCGAACTTCACGCTCAACGGCGCGCCTCCGGGCGTAACGTTGGCGAGCGTCTTCTATGTGGACGCGGATTCCGCCTACGGCGTACTCGCCTTCGACGGCACGGACTTCGATTCCGATTACTCGATCGACGTCACGGTCGCGGCGGCGCAGACGACTTCCTCGGCGACGGACGTTACGAGCAACTCGTTGACGATCCTCGCGAACGCGGACGCCGAGTCGATCTCGATTTCGTTCCGCGATCCGCCCGGCACGAACGGACAGAAATCCACCATCGACGCGGAAGTCTTAGTCGTCACGATTTCCGGCGGCACGTTCGACGCCGCGAACATCGACCTTATAAACGTGCTCGGAAGCGGGGAGGCGACGACGGCGGCGGGCGTCTCGCTCGAAGCGGCGACCTACGTCGATAAGCATACTATTCATATACCCCTCGCGTGGGACGGCACGGATTACACGACGGACGTAACGCTCGATATCGAGATTCTCGCGCCGGGCTACGACGACAACGCGTCGGGCTCGTCGCTGACGGCGTCGGTCGTGTTGCCCGTCAATCCCGCGATCACGATTTCGCATCCGACGGGCTTGACGGAGTCGAACATTGTCGCGACGTCGATTACGTTGAGCGTGGCGAACGATCAATTCGCGGACGCGACGTTGAACAAGGCGAACTTCACGGCGATCAACGCGCCGACGGGATTGGCGATCGACAGCGTGGTTTACGTGGACGCGAGGACGGCGACGGTGTACCTCTCGTATCCCGGATACGATTTCGACGTCGATTATCCCGACTTCGCGATTGTCGCGGCGGCCGCCGAGTTTACGACGACGTCGTCGTCGCTCGAGAGTAACGCGTTACCGATCGTCGCCGATCCGGGCGCGGAGACGTTGGCGCTCGAGTGGTCCTCGCCGCCCGGAACGAACGGTCTCGAGGCGACGATGGACGACGAGGTGATTCTGGCGATTCTCACGGAAGGAACGTTCGTCAAGACGCAAATGAAGAACTTGAACTTCGTGGCCTCCGGCGACGCGACGTCGAGCGGCGTGGGCGTCGAGTCGGTCGCGTATGTAAGCGCGGACACCGTCGCCATCTCGATCACGTGGGACGGGACGGACTACGACGTCGATAAGACGCTGACGATCACGCTTCAGCCGGCGGCGTATCAAGACGGCGACTCGCCGATCCCCGCGTCGATCACGCTCCCCGCGACTATCGAAAACGCGACGGCGATTCTCTCCGCGAATCCGACGTTGCACGAGGAGAACAACCTCG
>WJMR01000174.1 GCA_014727845.1 Ignavibacteriales bacterium | reverse complement strand
GCGTGGTAGTTGCCTTCGCTATGGGCGACGGGAATTTTGAGCGCGGCGCGATCGCCCAAGCCGCGCGTAAACATCGTGTCGCGGTTCGTCGGCGCGATGTGCGTGTCTTTACAGATAAACCGTAGCGACACGTTCTTCTGCAAGGCGCCGGGTAAAAGCCCCGCCTCCAACAGAACTTGGAAGCCGTTGCAAACGCCGACGACGACGCCGCCCCGCTCGGCGAATTCGGCGACGCGCTCCATAATCGGGGAGAGCTTGGCGACCGCGCCGGCGCGCAGATAGTCGCCGTAAGAAAATCCGCCCGGCAGAATCACGACGTCGCTGTTCTTCAGGTCGGCGTCCTTATGCCAGAGGAATTCCGCCTCGGCGCCGAGGTCGTGCTTCGTCGCGTAATAGGCGTCGTGATCGCAGTTCGAGCCGGGGAACACGACGACTCCGAATTTAGGCGTCGCCATTGTTCCTCTCGAGCGTAAACGTGTAGTCTTCCAAGTTCGGATTCGCCAGCAGCTTGTCGCAGAGCGCGGTCGCCTCTTTTGTGGCGGACGCCTCGTCGCTCGCCTCCAGCTCGAAGACGACGCGTTTATCGACGCGGACGTTGCCGACGTTTTCGAATCCCAATAGTTTCGCGCCCTGCTCGACCGCCTTTCCTTGCGGATCGAGGATCGACGGACGACGAGTGATTAACGCTTTTACGATGTACAATTTATTCGTTGCTCCCGTTCAAATCTCGCGCTTCGGCCGGCGTCTCGGTTCTTCCGCCTCTAATCGCCGACGCTAACGCTTGAAAAATACCAAAAAGCGTGATGAAAAGAAAAACGGCGAAGACCGCCAGCATCCCGTAAAGATAGGCGCCGATAAGCCCCAACACGATTAACGCGGGAACGAGCGGTTTCTTTTTGATCCCTTTGGGCGAAAAGCTCGGCATCGTATCGTAGGTAACGCGCGAGATCATGAGAATCGCCAACGCGACGACGAGGGGGGCGGCGTAGGGTTCGGCTATCTCGGCTATTCGCCCGTTTTCGTAAAAGCCGATAACGAAGAAGACGACCGTCATCGCGGAAATGGGCGAGGGCAGGCCGGAGAATTCTTTCTTCTCGAACCCGGAGAGTTCGGCGTTGAAACGCGCGAGCCGATAGGCGGCCAAGAGCGCGTACATCGCGCCGACGGTCATCCCCAACGCCTCGAAGCGATGGAGCGTGGCGGCGTAGATAAGATACGCGGGCGCGGCGCCGAAGGAGACGTTGTCGGCGAGAGAGTCGAGCTCCATCCCGAACTTACTCGAGACGCCGAGGGCGCGCGCCACCACTCCGTCGAGCGCGTCGCAAATCGCCGCGCCGACGACGATCCAGCCGGCGAGTAGTATCTCGCCTTGGGAGGCGAAGACGATCGAGATAAATCCGCCCGCGAGATTGGCGGAGGTGAAGAGACTCGGAAGCGCCTTTTTCGGTCGTTCCATTCGCGGACGGGGCGTCGTCATTCCGCCTTGCCTTCTTTTATGAATAGTATCGTTTCTCCGGCGGTCGTCCGATCTCCTTCGCCGACGACGGGTTTCCACCCCGCCGGCGCCAAGACGTCCACGCGCGATCCAAATCGGATCATCCCGAACCGCTCGCCTTGCCGGTAGGTTTTCCCGACGCGCATCTCGTTGACGATCCTGCGCGCCACCGCTCCGGCGACTTGCGTGAAGAAGACCTTGCCTTCGGGTCCGCGCATCCCTATTTCCATCCGCTCGTTTTCTTCGGCGGCTTTATCCTCGAACGCCTTGTGAAATTTCCCCTCGTGATATTCGAGGAACTCCACTTCGCCGGTCACGGGCGCGCGATTGACGTGCACGTCGAGGGGCGACATAAAGATCGAGATCTGCGTCGCCTCCCCTTGGAGGTATCGATCGGCGACGACGGGTTTCGTGAAGAGCACTCTGCCGTCGGCCGGCGCCACGATCGCGTCGTCGCGATTGGGCGACGTTCGGTTCGGATCGCGGAAGAAATTCAGCGTAAAGATAAGCATTAATCCCGCAACCCCGAACAGCGCGACGCGCCACGGCATGGACTGGAGGAGAAATCCGACGGCGACCAATATCGCCGCGAACGCCGAGACGATCCCGACGATCGTGTATCCGTATTTGGTGATCATCTTGTTACGAAGTGATAATGTCGATAAAATAATCGGCGTATTTTCTCGCCTCGTGGGACGCGTCGAATTTGAACGCGGGGGCTTTGGCGTTTTTATCGATCGGGCGGGCGTGAAGCGCGGGGGGAATAAGATCGCCGACGACGAAGAGTTTACCGTTGCGTTTTCCGAAGGAGAGGGTGAACTCGAGCAACTCGACGCCCCGGCGCTCCAGGAAGGAACGCAGGACGGCGTTGGCTTTGCAGGCGACGCGCGTCGCCAGTTGCAGATCGGCCGGATCGGCGACGCCGACGCTCGTCAGAGCGCTCTCGGGAACGGCTTTGCGTTTCTCCGCGTCGTAGAGAAACTCGACGACGGGGGCGTCCAACAGCTCGTCGGGCTTAACGCCCAACAAACGCGCTTCGGATTTCCCAAGGTAGTTCCGCGCCTTTACGACGAACGGCGCCGGCTCGTGACTCTCTAAACGAATAACGCTCGTGGTGGATTTTACGTATCCCGTCGGAATGTTATATCTTCCCAGATAGTCGAGAAAAAACGAACCGACGTTCGCGAATTTCTCGCCTAAATCCTTCGATCGAAATTTCTTTTTGCCCGCGGACATCGTGTCTTCGAACTTGACGTCGATATACGCGTTCTTACCGGAATCCTCCGTCGTCCGCACTATGTCCGCGCCCATCAAAACCGTACGTGCCCGCTAATAATGAAAATAAACCGATTTTTAACTATATTTTCGCCACACAAGTATATCAGGAAAATAATAAGGCGAAATCACAAAAAAGTCAACAATATATTATATATTTTATTGGACGTGTTTTTCGCCAACGTTTCGCAATTCGAATGGATTTTGAAGGGAGCCACCATATGAAAGGCGGCATGCAAGGCATGTTGCAGCAGATGCAAAAGATGCAACAGGAGATCCAACGAGCGCAAGAAGAGCTTAAGGATAAGACGGTTACCGAGGAGGCCGGCGGCGGGATGATCCGCGCGACGGCGAACGGCGGCAAGGAAATCGTCGCCATCGAGATCGACCCGGAGGCGATTGACCCGGACGACAAGGAGATCCTCGAGGACCTCGTCGTCGCGGCGGTCAACAAAGCGCTCGGCTCGGCGGCGAAGATGGCCGAGGACGAGATGCAAAACCTGACGAAAGGATTTCTGCCGCCCGGCATGAATATTCCGGGAATGGTATGAACGTCGCCGAACCGCTGCAAGCGGCGATCGAAGAGTTCGCGAAATTCCCCGGCGTCGGGAAGAAGACGGCGCTCCGGCTGGCGCTTCACCTCCTGAATCGAGACGAACGAGCCGTCGAGCGGTTCGCCGAGACGATGATCGGGTTGAAGGCGAAGCTCCGCCGATGCGTCGAGTGCCACAACGTGAGCGTCGAGGAGCGGTGCGCGATTTGCGCCTCCCCGAAGCGGGATCGGTCGGCGGTTTGCGTCGTCGAGGACGTCGCCGACGTGCTCGCCGTCGAGCGCTCGAACGAGTTTCACGGCCTCTACCACGTCTTGGGCGGAGTCCTCTCCCCACTCGGCGGCGTGGGCTACGACGACATCCGCGCCGACGAACTGATCGCCCGCGTCGAGGCGAGCGACGAGATCCGCGAGGTGATCCTCGCGCTCGACGCCGACGCCGAAGGCGAAACCACCGCGCTCTATTTGGCGC
>WJMR01000173.1 GCA_014727845.1 Ignavibacteriales bacterium | reverse complement strand
GCACAAGACCCCGACGATCCCGCCGAGCAAGAGCATGTAATTGTCTTGCGTGAAAAGGTAGGCGCCGAAAATCCGATTGTTCTTTCGTCGGAGGAAGCGATACCATCGCTCGACGTCGGGGCTGAATCGTCGCTTCTTCATTCGCGCTATCCCTTCGCCGGATCGAGGACGAGCGCGGCTTTCATCTCGGGTCGGACGATCGCGGCGATCTCGAGCGCGAGGTTGTGCGTCGCCACGTTCGGGTTCACGTTCCGCCGCTCCACCCCATCGACGATCTCCTCCATCCGCGTAATCGCCTCGTCGAAGCGGACGTCCGGGAAGCGGGCGTTGAATTTCTTCAGCGTCTCGGCGTGTTCAATATAAAAGTAATCCGAGCGTCCGCGTCGATACCGCTCGACGTCGTTGAACCAGAGGGCGACGAGCCGAACCAACAGCGGGATCGTCTCCTTCTCGAATTCCTTCGTCATCTCGGCGATTTCCGAAAGCGCGGTGTGGAACTTCCGCGCGAAGGCGTGACGGAGGATAACCACGACGCGCTCTTTGACGGCGGCGACGTCCTTATCCAAAAAGCGGAGGGCGTCTTGCGTCGAGCCGCGCGCGAACGGAGCGACGGCGCGCGCCTTCTCGGGATCGGCGTCGAAATACTCGACGAGAATGTTCTCGACGTCCTCGTCGGAAAGCGACTCGCATTTGATCGTCCAGCATCGCGAGACGATCGTCTCCCGCAAGGAGCTCGCCTTATCGGCGGTGATAAGGAAGGCGGTTCGCTCGGGCGGCTCTTCGAGATTTTTCAGCAACGCGTTCTGCGCCTGCTCGTTCATCTTGTGCGCGTCGGAAACCACGACCGAACGGCGCCGTACGCCGACGGCGCTCATCGAGAGGAACCGGTTGACGTCTCGAACGCTCGAGAGTTTGACGATGTTGGCGCGCGGAAGATCGATTTGGTGGTAGGGGTTGCGCCGTTTCGTCTCGAGCGCTTCGCGAATCGCGTCGAGGTCGTCTTTGGCGAGTTTGTCGTAAGGTCCGTCCTCGGCGGTCTCGTTCTTGCCGAGCGGCATGGGGAAGACGAACTTCACGCGCGGTTCGTCGAGTCGGTTGTGCTCGCGGAAGGTTTCGGGTTGGAAGAGGACGTCCCCTTCGCCCGTCGCGGCGGGGTCGTCGAGCAGGTTGGCGTATCGGATGGCGAGGAAGTCTTTCCCGACGCCGTCGGGTCCGACAAAAAGAAGCGCCTGCGGTTTTCGCTCGGCGCGTAGGAGTTTCGTTAAGACCGTCTTTGCGGCGGTCTGCCCGTAAATGCCTTCCCAAAAATTCATAACGGAACGCCGCGAAAGCGCGTGCCCTTAGTATTCGTCTTCGTTATAGAAGTAGTCGTCGTCGGTGGGGTGGTCGGGCCAAATATCGTCGATGGATTCGAACGGTTCCTCGGCTTCGTCCAGCTCTTTGAGGTTTTCGACGACCTCGAGCGGGGCGCCGATGCGTTCGCTGTAATCGATGAGTTCTTCTTTCGTGGCGGGCCAGGGGGCGTCGTCGAGATACGCCGCCAATTCAATCGTCCAGATCATAGACTACTTCGCGTCTCGTCGGATTTCATATCGTTCGTGGAAATTGCGTTCATTCGTTCGCGTGGTTGTCGCTTGTCGTTGGTTCAATCCGGCTACCGTGATTTAATCGCCGATAGGTAATCGACGTCGGCGAAGAAGAATCCCGTCGGATCAAGATTAACGCCGTTATGGAGCACCTCGTAGTGCAGGTGCGGTCCCGTCGAGAGGCCCGTGCTTCCGACCCTGCCGATCAAGTCGCCGCGTTTGACGTACTGCCCGCTTCTGACGAGGATGCGCGAGAGGTGCGCGTATTTGGTTCGGTAGCCGAACCCGTGTTCCATCTCGACCATCAATCCGTAGCCGTGGTTCCTACCCGTTTGGGTCACGCGACCGTCGCCCGCGGCGTAGATGGGCGTGCCGCGTTCGGTGATAATGTCGATGCCTTTGTGGAACCGATTGATCCGCAAGATCGGATGCAACCGCATCCCAAAACCGTTTTGGTCGTAAGCGCCAGCGCAGGGCTTAATGGCGGGTAAGGATTTGAACAGTTCCTCGTTCCGGTCGATCGCGTCGGTGATCTCGGCGTAGTTCCGCTTCTGGAAATCGAGCTTCCGCTTAACGGTCTCGACGTAGGTGAGCGCCTCGACGAGCTTCTCTTTGTCGTTCGTCTCGAGGAAGTCCACGAGATTGTTGAACGATCCACCGCCGACGCCTAACAGCGTCTCGTCCTCGGAGAGGGGCGGCAAGTTGGCGGCGACGCGCAACTCGTTGGTGGTGCGCATCAAGCTGTCGAGCTGCCGGTCGAACGTCTCGTATTGGGTCGCCGTTTCTTGTAGCTTCTCTTGGAGGAACGCGAGCTCGCGCATCCTCCCCGCCGCCGAATCGGCGGGCGCGAAGAAATACGTGTAGAGGGTGAGCCCCGCGTAGGTGAGAAGGGACGCTATGGCGGCGGTTCCGAGGATCGCGCCGACGGCTTTTAATCGATAACGCTTAACCTCGACTAATTGAAGCCGTGAACGAGAGAAATAGTAGAATTTGTTCATATTGAAAGAGCGAATATATAAGAAACGAGACCGTTTGTCAATAATTCCGAGGAGCGAGAACGAACCTTATTTTCATTCTCGGTTTGATTCGCGTTATACTTTAGCGATTCGCCTCGCGGCGCCGACTTTTTCTTCGCGTTCCTTTTTAAAAGATTATTCAAAATCATGCTCGAAATACGGCGCGGCGCCTTCGATCGGTTGCGCGCCTTTGCGTTCCAGCGCGAGTTGGAGGCGGTGTTGGAAATCCCGCGCGCCGTCGTAGCCGTAGTGTTTGAGGAGGTAATCCAACGCGATGACCTCCGCGATAACCGTTAGGTTCTTCCCGGAAACGATCGGCAGCTTCACGTACGGCACGTCCACCTCGAACATCTCGACGGTCTTCTCGCTGAGTCCCGTCCGCTCGTACTCCTGCTTCTCGTCCCAAATCTCCAACTCGACGATCACCTCAAGGCGCTTCTGGTAGCGCACCGAACGAACGCCGAACATCTTGGCGACGTTCACCAGCCCGAGACCGCGGATCTCCATGAAATGTTTCGAGAGCTCCGCGCCCGAGCCCATCAAAATGTTCTCGTGCTTCTTCGTGATGATCACGACGTCGTCGGCGACGAGCCGATGCCCGCGCTCGACTAAATCCAGCGCCACCTCGCTCTTGCCCACCCCCGACTTGCCGGTGAACAGAATGCCGACGCCGTACACGTCCACGAGCGAGCCGTGCATCGTGTATTTCAGCGAGAACTGATCGTCGAGAAAATCCCCGAGCACGTAGCTCGCCTTCGTCGTCGAGAAGGGCGTAACGAACGCCGGGATCTTATACTCCTCGCAGAGTGTAAGGAAGCATTTGTCCGGTTCGTTGTTGTTCGTAAAAACGAGACACGGCACCTCGAATTGGAAGATGCGCTCGAGCGCTTCGAGCCGCCGCTCCTCGCTCAAGCTCGCCAAAAAGCGCGTCTCGGTGTTGCCGAAAACTTGCACGCGACGATAGGCGAACAGCTCGAGAAATCCCGCGAGCGCGAGCCCCGGGCGATGGATGTTCTGCGTCTCGATCCGACGATCGAAACCCTCCTCGCCCGCGACCGCGCGAAGATTAAACCGCTCCTTAATGCTGTCGTAGAAAAAACCGACGTCGATGAATTCCTTTTTGACGACCGCTTTTTCGTCGAAGGTTACCATTCCTGCCGTTAGAGATGTACGTTGCGCTTAGTTTTGAGTTTCTTGAGTTGTCGCGCGATCTTCTCCGTAGCGGCGCGCACGGACTGTTCGTAG
>WJMR01000172.1 GCA_014727845.1 Ignavibacteriales bacterium | reverse complement strand
CTTTAAAGACACCGTCAACACGCCCGATTACGTATGGCTCGAAACCGAACCCGACGCGAACCCCGACTCTGTCGGCGAGGATCCGTGGGAGGCGCTCGAATCGGAGATCGACACGGCGAACAACCAAGTCGTGGCGCTTACGGTGAGCGAGTTCGGCACGTGGGGCATCGGTTACGACGACGGCACGGCGCCGAAGCTCGGCAAAGTCGCCGCCAACCAACTTATCCGACGCGTCTATCGCGGTAAGAGCGGACGCAACGCGCCGAAGGGAACCGCCGTCGATACCACGAGCGAGCCCTCGTTCGAGCTGGCGCTCCGCTACGAGGATTCTGAAGTGCCCGCGGGCGTTGACGAGTCGATCCTGCGGATCTACCGTTACACGGGCGAACCGGCGGGAAGCGACCACTCCGACGATTTGCCGACCGAATTCTCGCTACGACAGAACTACCCGAACCCGTTCAACCCCTCCACGACAATCGAGTTCGACTTGGCGAAGGACGCGCGCGCGAAAGTCGAGATATTCAACGTCCTCGGCGAGAAAGTCGCCACTCTCGTCGATCGCGAGCTTCAACGCGGCTCGTACTCCTATCGATTCGTCGCGAACGGCTTGGCGACGGGCGTGTATATTTACCGAATCCAAGCCGGAAACTACGTGGAGGCGCGAAAAATGCTACTTGTGAAGTAGAGCACAGAGGAAGCGGATTATGATCCGTATCACGCGTTTGCGCTTTCAGATTCCGCGAAAAGGGCGTATCTTTCCGCGAATACGGAACCGGGCACAAATATGAGAAGGAAGGCAGATATGTTTCGAAGAACGGTAACGACGCTTGCGGTCGCGTTGATCGCGGTCGTCGGCTACGCGCAGAGCGAGTTCGAAACGCAGGATTCGCTCCTCTACGCGAGCTACGAAGCGGGGGATTTCGATCAGGCGTTGGTTCACGCCCGCGCCGCGAAAGCCGCGGCGTTGGAGGAGTTTGGCGAAGAGAGCGAGAACCACGCGACGGCGACGAACAACCTCGCGCTCATTCTCGAAACCGTCGGCGAATACGAGGAAGCGGGCGCGACTTACCAAACGGCGCTCGAGCTGGTCGAGAAGGTGTACGGCGAGGAGTCGCTCGAATACGCGATGTCGCTCGAAAACCTCGCGATGTTCTATCGCACCGTCGGCGAGTACGACAAAGCCGAACCGCTTTTCAAACGGACGCTGGGGCTCGTCGAAGAGGCGATCGGCGACGACTCGCCCGACTACGGGATCTCGCTTAACAATCTCGGCGGCTTCTATCTCGCCGTCGGCAACTACCCCGAAGCCGAGGATCGATTCGACGACGCGCTCGACATACTCGAAGAGTATCCCGACGACTATTATTACGAATACACCGCCGCGATGAACAACGTCGGGCAAGCGCTCGAGCGGATGGGCAGATACACCGAGGCGATCGAGGCGTACGAAAATCTCCGCGAGGAGTTGCGCAACTCGATCGGCGAAGAGCATCCCGACTACGCCATAGCGCTGAACAACCTCGCCTATCAGTATCTCGCCAAGGGTCGCTATCAAGACGCCGAACCGCTCTATCACGCCTCGCTCAAAATTACGAGAGACACCTACGGCGACGACCACCCCGAGACGGCGGTCTCCTACTACAACCTCGCCGAGCTTTACGAGAAGATGGGCGACTACAAACGCGCCGAGGAATACCTCAAGCAAGCGCTACAAATTCGCCTCGCGTCGTTCGGCGAAGACCACCCCGACTACGCCAACGGTTTGACGCGCCTCGGGTTGCTCTATCATAAGACCGAGCGACTCGAGCAAGCCGCGCCGATGTATAACGAGGCGTTGCGGATTTGGCGGGCGCAGAGCACGCTCGGGGAAAACCACCCCGGCTACGCGATCACGCTTAAGTATCTCGCCGCGCTCTACGCGGCGCAAGAAAAATACGACGATGCCGATAAGCTCCTCCAAGAGGCGATCGGCTTACTCGAGAAAACGCTCGGCGACGAGCACGCCGAATACGCCGCCGCCCTGCACGAATACGCCAAACTAAAAGAATTCACGGGCGAGCTCGACCGCGCCGAAGAGCTTTACGAAGAGGCGCTCGATATCCGCGAGGAACAACTCGGAACGCGGCATCCCGACTACGGCGAAACCATGCTCGGATTGGCGCGCGTCCGCAAAGCCAAGGGAGCCGTCGAGGACGCGAAAGAATCGTTCTTCGCGACGCTTAAGAACTACCGAGACCAGATCGACAACTACTTCCCCGCCCTCTCGGAAACTGAAAAGGCGCTCTTCTACAACACGCTCAAGGGGAACTACTCGGTCTTCTATTCCTTCGTCGCGGGCAATCCGACGGACGAGCTTGTCGGCAAGATGTTCGACAACCGCCTCTTCTCGAAGGCGCTCATCGCCCGCGCCACGCGCGGCGCCGCCGAAAAAATTCTCGCAAGCGGCGACCGCGAACTCGTGCTCGACTATAAACGCTGGCTCGCGATGAAGGAGCAACTCGCGCGACTCTACAAAACGCCGAAGGAGGAAATCCGCGCGCAGAACATCGACGTCGATTCGCTCGAGACTATGGTCAACGATTTGGAGAAATCGCTTAACCGACGCGCCGCCTCGTTCAAGCGCGACACGGACGAACCCGAGACGTGGCAAGACGTGCGCGACGCCCTCGAGCCGAACGAAGCCGCCGTCGAGCTGGCGCGTTTTCGTTATTTCGACAAGATGTTCCTCGATTCGATTTACTACGCCGCGCTCGTCGTAACGCCGAACACACAAACGGCGCCGGCGTTTGTTCTGATAGAGAACGGGAAGGAACTCGAGAAGAGCGGCTACGATCGGTATCGTGAGTCGATCTTCAACCGCGAAGACGATCCCGCGCTGTTCGATCTTTTCTGGAAACCCTTGATGGGCGAGCTCGAAGGAGTCGAGAAGATTTACCTCTCGCCCGACGGCGTGTACAATAAGATAAACCTCGAGACACTGACGGCGCCCGGCGGAAAGTACCTCTACGAGATTATGGAGGTGGAGGTCGTGGACAATTCGGGCGACGCGATCGCCTACGCGGAGACGGGCGAGGAGAAATCGTCGCCAAACAACGCGGCGCTGCTCGGCTATCCGAACTACACCCTCTCCAAAGAGGAGCAGGTGAAGCTGGCGGTTGACGTCCGTTCGGGACGCCTGCGCGGGTTCACCATCGTGGACGACGCGTTCACGCCCGAGCCGGCCGAGGAGACCGAGACGCGGAGCGGCTTCCAACGCGGACTGAAGATTGAGAAAGCCGAATCGACGCCCGTCATCCAACTCTCGAAATTACCGGGCACGAAGGTCGAGGTCGAGCGAATCGGCAAGCTCGCCTACGAGAACGACTGGCGCACCGAGCTCTATCTCGACAATGAGGCGCTCGAAGAGGTCGTGAAGCACGCGGAGAATCCTAAGGTGATTCACATCGCCACGCACGGCTTCTTCCTGCCGGACGTCGAGTCGCTCGGCTCGAACGCGTTGGGCATACAGAGCGAACGCGCGAAGGAGAACCCGCTCTTCCGCTCCGGTTTATTCTTAGCGGGCGTCTCGAAGAAGACGGACAAAAAGGACGTGAATAAGGGCGACATCGAGGACGGCATTCTCACGTCGTTCGAGGCGTCGAACCTCGACCTCGAGGGATGCGAGTTGGTCGCGCTCTCGGCGTGCGAAACGGGGCTCGGCGAGATCGTCAACGGCGAGGGCGTGTATGGGTTGCGTCGCTCGTTGCGTAACGCGGGCGCCGGCGCGGTACTGATGAGTCTCTGGAAAGTGGACGACGCGGCGACGCAGGATTTGATGATCGCGTTCTACGAGAACTGGATGGAGACGGGCGACAAGCGCGCCGCGATAAACCACGCGCGCGACGTCATCCGCGAGAAGTACGACCACCCCTACTTCTGGGGCGCGTTCATTCTCGTCGGTAGATAAACCGACGACCGTCGAGCGATTACGAAAGGCGTCTCCTTAAGAGGCGCCTTTTTTTATTGGCTCGGTTTTCTCGATGAAGTCGGCGATCGCTTCGGGGTCGTCCGAGACGAAAAGCAAATCGTGATAGGGCTTGCCGTAGGAGAGT
>WJMR01000171.1 GCA_014727845.1 Ignavibacteriales bacterium | reverse complement strand
CGCCGTCGAGGATCCGATCCAGAACGTTAAAGGCGGCGTCCACCCCGAACTCGGCGTCCCCCAACGAGACGACGGAAATCGGATCGATCTCCGGCGCCCCTTCGACAATATCGACGTCCAGCCCTTCCTCGGCGTAGTACCCCTTCGCTTCGGCGACGTAGTAGCCCGCGAATTGGAACAGATGCCGCCGCTTGAGCTGCAGCCGAACTTTCGTCGGCGGTTCCTCGGCGACAACGAGCGGCGCAAAGAAAACGGCGACAAGAATCGATAAAAGGAAAAGACGAACTCCCCGTCCGTCCAAAAAACAACGCGCGGACATTAGAATCCCCCGTAGATTACGAGCGCACTAAAATATACAAAAGAGCGCCGGGAAGTACGGCGCTCGGAAGAATGCGACGATGTTATCTTATTGTAAAGCGCGTCGTCGCTTATCCGCGCGGGAGGGTGAATCGAAAAACGCTTCCCACACCGAGAACGCTCTCCACTTCTATTGTGCCGCCGCTCCGCTCGACGAACTCTTTGCAGAGCGTAAGCCCCAGCCCCGTTCCCTTTTCGCCCGCGGTGCCCCGCCGCGAAACGCCCGAACCGAGGTCGAAAAGGGCATCGAGTTGTTCCGGCGTCATCCCGACGCCCTCGTCGGCGATCTCGACGACGACGAACTCCCCGCGCTCCTCGGCGCGCGTTAAAACCGAGGCGCCGGCGTCGGAGAACTTGATCGCGTTGGAGTAGAGATTCCGAACGATCGTCTCGACGGCGAACGGATCGGCGTAGGTTTTTATCGACGGCTCGACATACAACGTCAGCGAGACGTCTTTGCTCTTGGCTTGTGAGCGAGCGGCGGCGACGGCGCATTCCACCGCTTCGACGAACGAGAAGGATTCCGGCGTAAATTCCAAGCGTCCCGATTGCAGGCGCGACCATTGTAATAAGTTGTCGAGCAATCGGAAGGTGGCGAGCGCCTCCTCGTTGAGCTTCCGCGCCACGCGTTTGATTTCTTCGGGACAATCACTCGGATCGATTCCCGTCAAATAGTCGGTGTAGCCGATCAAGCCGTTGAAGGGGCCGCGCAAATCGTGCGCCACGATCGAGAAGAGTTTATCCTTCGTGGCGTTCGCCTCGCGTAGCCGCTCGTTGGCGCGCTCGATTTCCTCGGTCGCGCGTTTCAGCTCGGTAACGTCCCGCGCCGTGCCGACCAATTGCGTCACTTCACCCCGCTCGTTCCGCGCGAACACGCGATTGACCGAAAAAATCCACCGCCGCTCGCCTTTCTCATTGAGGGCGCGATGCTCGAATTCGTACACGCCCTCGTCGTCGGCGTCGCGAAGCGAGGCGATAAACGCTTCGGCTCGCTCCCTGTCCTCGGGCGCGGCGATCATATCGATGAACGACGAACCCGACACGCCGTCCGGTTTCCCCTCGATTCTCGGCGGGCGATTCGTGTAAACATAGCGACGCTCGTTGTAGTCGAAGATGTAGATGAGGTCGGGCAGCGTTTTAGCGATCTTCTCGAGAAGCCGCTTCTGTTCGTCCAACTCGCGGTTTATTCGTTTCAGCTCCGTTATATCGGTAATCGCCAAAACGACGCTCGTTACTTCGCCCTTTTCGTCGCGTTCGAGCGGTCTCGCGCCGATGTGGAGCCAGCTGACCTCTCCTTCCTTCGTTTCGTACCGATGATCAATCTCGCGGGATTCCCCGACGCCCGCGTCGCGCATCCCTTTGTAAAACGCCCGCACGCGCTCGCGCTCTTCGGGCGGACAGAAAACGTCCAACACGTCCTCGCCTCGTTTTTCGACGTCTTCCCAAACTATATCGAGCGGCGAGATATCCCGATTAAGATAAGTGGGGATCATCCGCTCCAAATCGAGGACGACGATGATACCGGGAACGGTTTGCGCCATTGTGGAGAGGAAGTTCTCTTGTTTCTGTAACGCCTCTTCGTGGGCCCTTCGGATGGCGATTTCCGTCTCCAACGATTCGGTTTTTTCGGCGACTTTTTTCCGAAGCTCGGCGTTTACGAACGCGATGACGCCGATGATCGCCAGAAAGAACGCCGAGAGCGCGCCGAGCCAAATAAGCTTGTCGCGCCAATTGGGTTCCGGTACGTGG
>WJMR01000170.1 GCA_014727845.1 Ignavibacteriales bacterium | reverse complement strand
GGATCGAACGAGCGGACGGCGCGACTCTGCGGCGTTCCCGTCGAGCGAGTGAAGACGTTGGTGTACGCGGTCGCGGGCGCGTTCGCGGGTCTTTCGGGCGCGATGCTGGCGTCGTATCAAGAGCAAGGGGATCCGACGGCGGCGGTCGGGTTGGAGTTGGACGTGATCGCGGCGGTGGTCATCGGCGGCGGATCGCTCTCGGGCGGCGAGGGGTCGGTCGTCGGGTCGCTCGTCGGGGCGATGATTATGACGACCATTCGCGTCGGATGTCAGCTCAACGGATTTCCGCCGTGGGTTACGCAAATCGTCGGCGGCGTCGTCATCGTCGCGGCGGTGGCGGTGGATCGAATCCGGCGCCGCGACGCCGAGTAGCCGAACGCCCGCGTTACTCCTCGACGACGCGGGGGATGTTCGTGGGGAGCCGCGTCAGCAGCTCGTAATTCAGCTGGTCGCTGAACTCCGCAAAAGAATGCACGCTAATCTCGAGGTCCCCCTGCTTACCGATCAACACCGCCTCGTCGCCGATTTGCGCGTCGGGTATCTCCGTCGCGTCGATCGTTAGCGCGTTCATATTCACCACGCCGACGACGGGGGCGCGCACGCCGCGGAGCAACACGCGTCCTTGGTTGGTGAGCGATCGACTGAATCCGTGCGAGTAGCCGACGGGCACGATCGCGATCGTCATCGACTTCTGCGCAAGATAGTGCGAACCGTAGCCGACGAACTCCCCGACCTTCACGCGCTTGATCGACATCACCCGACTGCGCCACGAAAGAACGCGTCGCAACGGATCCTCGCGTTCGTGTTCCTCTTGATCGACGAGGTGGTGAATCTTTGTTTCGGGGGAGGGCCAAAAGCCGTACTGCAGGATGCCGATCCGCGCCAAATCCATGCGGGTTTGCGGATACGAAATCGCCGCGGCGGAGCACGCCGTATGGCATGTTTTTGGGCGGACGCCCTCGGCGTGCAGGATGTTTTTCATCTTGGCGAATCGGTCGATCTGCCCGACGACGCGCACGTGGTTGGCGACGCTCTCCGCGCCCGCGTAGTGCGTGCAGAGTCCTTCGAGCGAAACGACGTCGCCAAAGCGCTCGAAGAAATCGCGAAGATAATCCAATTGCTTTTCGTCGAAGCCCGTGCGGTTCATTCCCGTTTCCAGCTCGACGTGGACGCGCGCGGGTTTGCCGACTTCCCGCGCGAGACGAGCGGCGGTCTCGAGGCGCGTCGGATCGAATACGAAGAACTCGACGCCGTGCTCGATCGCCCACTCGATTCCCGCGTCGTCGATCATCCCCATCACGATCACGCGCGACTCGGATTTCGTCGCCGCTTGCAGCGTCAGCGCCTCCTGCGCGTCGAAGACGGCGAACGCGTTGACGCCGCACTCCTCGGCGAGCGGCGCGAACCGCGTAATGCCATGCCCGTACGCGTTGCCTTTGAGCACCGATACGAGCGCGGTTGTTTCGCCGAGCATATCGCGGATAAATCGAACGTTTTCCCGAAGCGCGGGTTTGGAAAGGTAGAGGGTCGAAGTCGCGAACATAGTTACGCCTCGCCGAGCGTATCCTTGATGATGTTTACAAACAGTTCGACGCCGACGGGAAGGAGGTCGTCGGGGTAGTCGAACGTTCCGTTATGGAGCGCGGGTTGGCGCTCGCCGGAGCCGACGCCGAAGAAGGCGGTCGCGCCGATCGCGCCGAAGACGCCGAAATCCTCCGACCAACGGAAGGGCGTTTCGACTTCCACGATACCGCGATTCGTCTCGCGCGCCGCGCGTCTAACGAGGTCCGCCGCCTCGGGGGCGTTGACGGTGGCGGGGAATTCCTCGGTGTGGCGCGTCGCGGTTCGCAACCCGTCGCGTTCCGCCAGTCGCGTCGCCGCTTCGATCGCGCGATCGTTCAGCGTCGCCACGTCCTCGTCGAGATAGGCGCGCAGCGTCGCCATCACCGTCGCCTCGCCGGGGCTGGTGCCGAAGGCGACCTCGCCTAAACGCGCGTGGATCACCGTCGCCAGCGCGAAATCCCGATAGCCGGGTTCGCTCGGCGACTTCGCGATCGCGGCGACCAACTCCGCCATCGCCAACGCCGGCGAGACGCCCTTCTCGGGTTCGGAGGCGTGGGAAGTCTCGCCCGTCAGCTCGACGATCAATCC
Organism: Ignavibacteriales bacterium; assembly: GCA_014727845.1. Lineage (GTDB taxonomy): Bacteria > Bacteroidota > Ignavibacteria > Ignavibacteriales > Ignavibacteriaceae > WJMR01. The sequence continues at coordinate 1,534 of WJMR01000170.1, read as the reverse complement.
CTTGGAGGCGGCGGCGAACGGTCCGTCTTTAACGACGACCTCGCCGAACGGGTAGCCGGGGAGGTTGTGGAGCGCGAAGCCGTAGTCGAATCTAAACGGCTCGAATTTTGGATCCGCGACGACGAGCGCCGCGCCCTCGCCCACCTCCTCGGCGGGTTGGAAGAGACAGACGACGCGTCCGCGCTTCGGCCGGCGTTCGCCCACTCGGCGCGCCAATCCCGCGAGCGTGGTCATATGACCGTCGTGCCCGCAGACGTGCGCCACGCCGTCGGTTTTTGATTTATGCGGAATGTCGCCGCGCTCTTTGATCGGCAGCGCGTCCAGCTCGGCGCGGAAGAGGAGCGTCGGACCCGCCGCTTCCCCGACGAACTCCGCGACGACGCCGTGCCCGCCGATTCCCGTAACGACGCGATCGGGGCGCGCGCGTTCGATAAACTCGACAATGCGAGCGGCGGTGCGTTCTTCGGTGTGCGCGACTTCGGGGTCGGAGTGGATGGTTCTGCGGAGTTCTTGGAGTTCTTCAAATAAATGCATTGCGCTCGGCGATCATGAAAAAAGCGGAACTTCGTAGGGCAATAGTACGAAGTCCCGCCGTAAGAAAAAACACGCTCGCGCGAGGCGTGTTCCGCCGACTACTCTTGCGCGGCGAGCCAGCGTTCCGCGTCGATGGCGGCGCGACAGCCCGTGCCCGCCGCGGTGATCGCCTGGCGATAGGTTTGGTCGGCGACGTCGCCCGCGGCGAACACGCCCTCGACGTTCGTGCGCGTCGAGCCCGGCTCCAAGTTCAGGTAGCCCGTCTCGTCCATATCGAGAACGCCCTTGAAGACGTCCGTGTTCGGCTTATGACCGATGGCGATGAACAACCCGTCCATCTCCAACTCCTTCGTCTCGCCCGTTTGCGTGTTCTTCAGGCGGAGCCCCGTCATCGTTAGGTTGCCCATCTTCTCCTCGCCGAGCACTTCGTCCACGACGTGGTTGAGCTCCCACTTGATTTTTGGATTCTTCCGAGCGCGCTCCTCCATAATTTTCGAGGCGCGGAGCCCTTCGCGGCGGTGGATGACGGTAACTTCCGAGGCGTGCTTCGTGAGATAGTCCGCCTCCTCCATCGCCGTGTCGCCGCCGCCGACGACCGCGACCTTCTGATTTTTGAAGAAGAACCCGTCGCAGGTGGCGCAGGCGGAGACGCCGAATCCGAAATACTTTTGCTCGCTCGGAATGTTGAGTAGCTTCGCCGAGGCGCCCGTGGCGACGATCACCGCGTTGGCGGTGTACGCCTCGTCGCCCGCCTTGAGCGTGAAGGGGCGCTTCGAGAAATCGACTTCCGTAATGTTCTTGTAAACGCTCTTCGCCCCGAAGCGTTGCGCCTGCTTGCGCATCACGTCCATCAGCTCGGGACCTTGAATCCCCTCGACGAAGCCGGGATAGTTCTCGACTTCGGTGGTGATCGTCAGCTGTCCCCCCGGCTGCGGACCCTCGAAGATGATCGGTTCGAGGTTGGCTCGGGCGTTATAGAGCGCGGCGGTGAAGCCCGCGG
>WJMR01000169.1 GCA_014727845.1 Ignavibacteriales bacterium | reverse complement strand
GCATGATCGGGGTCCAACGCGAGCGCTCGTTTATAAGCGCGAAGGGCGTGCCCTCGGTTTCCGTCCGCCAGATAGGCGTCGCCTAATCCGACGTACCCCTCCACGTAGTTCGGATACTCGACGGTCGCCAGCGAGAAGATCGCGATCGCGTCGGCGCGTCGCCCAAGCTCGGCGAGTTGCGCGCCCGTCGTTCGCAGCTCCTCCGCGTTAACGCGATAGCTATCCAGCGAGTCGGCGGCGAGCGCGTAGTAATCGGCGATCGCCTCCTCGACGCCCGACTCCAGCGCGACGTTGTAAAGATACTCGGCCGAGGATTTTTTCGACGTCGTCGTTGTCGCCGCTTGGTCGAAATAGAGTTCGGCGATTTCGTTTGCGAACGGTTCCTCCCCCTCGCCGCGCATATTGCAGAGCCAAACCACGACCGTCTTGTGCTCGGGATAGATTCGCAACGCGCTCCGGAAACCGTTGCCCGCGCCCTCGTGACCGTACGAGAACCTCCCCTCCTCGTCGCGATAGAGCGCGACGCCGAGTCCGTAATCGACGGCCGAGCCGTCGGCGAGTTTCGTCGGACGCGTCATCTCCTTGATGGACGCGCTCGAGAGGAGAGAGCCGTCGAGGAGCGCCTCGCCGAAATCCAGTAAATCCTCGACGTTCGAGAGGACGCCGCCTCCCGCGAACTTAACGCTGATATCGACCATCTCGGCGTTCTCGAGCTCGCGGTATTTGTTCTTGCGGTAGCCGCGCACGCGTCCCGGAACGATCGGCTCGTGACGATCGAGGCGCGTCGCCTCCATACCTGCCGGCTCGAAGACGTTCGCCATAAGATAGGTCTCGAAGGGCTCGCCCGAGACATGCTCGACGGCGGCGGCGAGGAGATTGTAGGAGAGCGTGCTGTAGAGGTATTTGGATCCGGGTTGATGTTCGAGTTCGTCGCCCGCGAGATAGTAAACCGTTTCGATGGTGTTGGCGAACCGTCGGAGATTCGAGAACTCCCCCTTGCGGTACGTGCGGAATCCAGACGTGTGGTTGAGGAGCTGTCGGACGGTGATGTCCCACTTCTTAACGGGGTAGGCGGGCACGTAGGTTCGGATGTTGAAATCGAGCGCGATCTTCTTCCGTTCGACGAGTCGCATAATTGCGACGGAGGTGATCGTCTTGGAAATCGAGGCGACGCGATACATCGACCGCGCGGTGGCGGGCGTTTTATTCTCGACGTCGGCGTACCCGACCGCGCCCGTCCAATAAGTCTCGCCGTCCACGCTTAAGCCCGCGGCCACGGAGGGCAGACCCGCGCTTTGACGGCGGCTCTTCAGGAGCTCGTCGAACGGCGCGCCGCTATATTGCGCCCGCGCGCCGACCGCGCACAACGCGGCGACAACTATGACGTGGGGGAGTCGCACCAAGAGGAGGACGTCGGGCGCGAACGAGAATCCGCGCCCCGTCCGATTACTTCCGCTTCTTGATAATGTCGTCGATGATGTGGTAGTCCTTCGCCTCTTCTGCGGTCATAAAGTAGTCGCGGTCGGTGTCCTTCTCGATTTGTTCGAGCGGCTTCTTCGTATGGTTGGCGAGGATTTGGTTGAGCGTGTCGCGCGTCTTGAGCATCTCCTTGGCGTGGATCTCGATGTCGCTCGTCTGTCCCTGCAATCCGCCGATCCACGGTTGGTGGATGAGGATCTTCGAGTGGGGGAGGGAGGTGCGCTTGCCCTCGGCGCCGCCCGTCAAGAGCACGGCGCCCATGCTCGCCGCCAATCCGACGCAGATGGTGGAGACGTCGGGCTTGATGAAGTTCATCGTGTCGTAGATCGCGAGCCCCGCGGTCACGCTTCCGCCCGGGGAATTGATATAGAGGGAAACGTCCTTCGTCGCGTCCTCGGCTTCGGCGTAGATGAGCTGAGAAACGATCAAGCTCGCCACGTGGTCGTCCACGCCCGATCCGAGAAAGATGATACGCTCGCGGAGCAGGCGCGAAAAGATGTCCATCCCGCGTTCGCCGCGCCCCGTCTGCTCGATGACGTAGGGCACCAGTTGGTTGTAGAGTTCGGGCGTGCGGCTGTTCGTGTTTACGAAATCCTTTACGTAATCGTCGCGCATTATTCGTTCGTCTCTTTCTTATTGAATTCTTCGGGATCGATTGTTTTAATTGTGTTCTTCTCGCGGAGGAAGTCGTAGAACGCGCGCGTGAGGAGCGAGCTCTTCACGTCCTCGCGCGAGTAGTGCTTTTTAAGCGTCTCGACCGAAACGTTCATCTTCTCGGCGTTTTCGTTCGCCAGTTTTTCGATCGTCTCGTCGTCCACCTTCACGCCTTCTTTTTTAACGATGTTCTCGCGGATGAGGACCCACCGGACCGAGTTCTCCGCCTTCTTCGCCAGCTGCTCGCGGAGCTCTTCCGGTTTTGGCGCGAGTTTCCTTTCACGCTTTGCT
>WJMR01000168.1 GCA_014727845.1 Ignavibacteriales bacterium | reverse complement strand
GGACTGAACATCGACCGGATCGCTCGGCTCTCGGGCAGGCCCCCGTTGGACGAGAGCGAGCGTCCCTCGCGGGCGTGCGTCGAGTTTACGTTGAGCGGATCGCCGAGAGACGTGGCGGGGATGCGCGATCGGTTGCTGGAGTTGGCGGGCGAGCGAGAGTTCGACGCGGCGTTCCAGAAGGACACGGTCTTCCGCCGGCACCGTCGCGTCGTCGCGTTCGATATGGATTCGACGCTCATCGACGCGGAAGTGATCGACGAGATGGCGAAGGAGGCGGGCGTCGGCGAGGAGGTCGTCGCGATCACCGAGTCGGCGATGCGCGGCGAGATCGACTTCGGCGAGAGTTTGCGCCGACGCGTCGCGCTTCTCGAGGGAATGGAGGAGGAGAAGCTCGCGGCGATCGCCGGGCGGATCAAACTCACCGACGGCGCCGAGTCGCTCGTCGGCGCGCTGAAAAAGCTCGGCTATAAAACCGCCATCCTCTCCGGCGGGTTCGACTACTTCGGCGAGCGCCTCCGAGAAAAGCTCGGCGTCGATTACGTATATACGAACCGCCTCGAAATAAAGGAGGGGAGGTTGACGGGTAAGACGCTCGGGGGAATAGTGGACGGCGCGCGCAAAGCCGAGGCGCTTTTGGAAATCGCCGAGAAGGAGGGCGTCTCCGCCGAGCAAACCATCGCCGTGGGCGACGGCGCGAACGACTTGCCGATGCTCGCCGCCGCGGGATTGGGCATCGCCTTCCGCGCCAAACCGCTCGTGAAAAAATCCGCCGAACACTCGCTTTCGACGATCGGGCTCGACGGCATCCTCTACTTGATGGGCTTCCGCGACCGAGACGCCGACGCGCTCGGGGTGAGCGCCGTGAGAAAATAGTCGGCGTCGGGTTCCCTCTTTTTACGAAGATTCTTATATTCTTACGATTGTTAGGAAAATCAAGACTGTCGGGCAATAAACAGCGGGAAAAGAAATGGGGAAACCGAGCTACGAAGAGCTCGAGCGCGAAGTAAACGAGCTGAGACAATGGAAACTCGAAAACCTGCCGCTGACCGAGCAGGTCGCCAAACTTAAGGAACGCCTCGATCTCTCCCTCTCCGCCGGCAACGTCGCTTGGTGGGAGTGGGATTACGCCTCGGGCGGCGTGGATTTCAACGCGCAGAAAGCGGCGATGTTGGGCTACGACCCCGCCGAATTTCCGGAACCCGACTACACCACCTTCACCGACTTGCTCCACCCCGACGATTACGAGCGAACGATGCAGGCGATGCGCGACTACCTCGCGGGGCGCACGAAGCTCTACGAGGTCGAGTACCGCATCCGCCACAAGGACGGGCGGTTTGTCTGGTTCTACGATCGTGGCGCGATCACCGAGCGCGACGCCGACGGGAACCCCTTGAAGCTCAAGGGGATTGTGTTGGATTACTCGGCTCGCAAGGAGGCGGAGCTGGCGCTGAAGGAATCCGAGACGCGGTTGCGCGAATCCAACGCGATGAAGGATAAGTTTTTCTCGATCGTCGCGCACGATCTCCGCGCGCCGTTCCAGTCGCTCATCAACCTCGCCAACGTGCTCGATACGCGCGGCAAGGATCTCCCCGCCGAACAGAAAGAGCGCTTCGTTAAGGAAATCCTCGCCACCTCGCACGCCGCGTTCGGATTGCTGGAGAACCTTCTCCAATGGGCGAACGCGCAAACGGGTAGGATGGAGTTCGATCCGGAGGAGCTGAGCTTTGCGGAGTTGGCGCGTGAAAGCCACAAACCGTTGCGCCGACTCGCCGACGAGAAGGAAGTCGAGTTCGTCGTGGAAGCGCCCGAGGATTTGGTCGTTACGGCCGATCGGAACATGCTCACCGCTATTTTGCGCAACCTTCTCTCAAACGCGTATAAGTTCACGGAGAAGGGCGAAGTGCGCGTATCGGCGTCGCTCGAGGAGGGCGTCGCCACCATCCGCGTTAAGGACACGGGCGTCGGTATGTCGCCGCAAATGCAAAAGAATCTTTTCCGATTCGATACGACTCGCTCGACGCGCGGCACCCGCGACGAAAAAGGCGCGGGGATCGGACTAACGCTGTGTAAGGATTTCGTCGAGCGCCACGGCGGCGAGATCGACGCGGCGAGTATGCCGGGCGAGGGGAGCGAGTTCTTCGTGACGCTGCCGCAAGACGGAGCGGAATGATTCGGGCGGTCGCCTTCGTTGCGCTGGGCGCGTTCGCGGCGTTTGGGCAACATTCGCGAAACGTAACCTTTCTGGAAAAGCGCGCGGCGTTTTCTTCGGAAGGCGGCGCGGTCGTCTCGGGTTCGGGCGGATACACGGTCGTCGTCCTTCCCGAGATCGGACCCGTTCCCCTCGCGCCGCCGAACGAGCGGGACGCCGGCTACGCGGCGACGTTCCCGCGAGGCGCGGTTATCGCCGACGACGGTGATTGGCTCTTCGCGCTCGCCGAGCGCGGCGGCGTGGCGGCGATCGATCTGCGCGACGCGTATCCCGAAGTTTCCGACTTCCTCGACTTCGACTCCCGGATTACCAAGCTGCTCCTAAGCGGCTCGCGCTTGTGGGCGCTCACGGCGGAGGGCGTCGCCGTCGCGATCGACGTCGGCGATCCTACCCGACCCGAGACGCTCGGCGCGATAGAACCGAGAGGGGGCGCGCGAGATATGGCGACCAACGGAACCGCGGCGGTCGTCGCGGCGGGCGACCAAGGCGTGCGCGTGTTGGACGTCGGCGATCCGACCGCCCCCGAGAAGCTCGGTTCGTTCGCGACCGAAGGCGCCGCGATAGCCGTCGAGTTTCGAGGCGAGACGGTCGTCGCGTCGGACGACGCCGGCTATCTATATATAATAGCGCTCGCCGACCCCGCGCATCCGAAAGAAACGGCGCGCGTCGCGCTCAAGGCGCCCGCTCTCGATCTGGCGCTCGACCGACGGTTCGCGTACGCCGCATGCGGCGAGGCGGGCTTGCGGATCATCGACGTCTCGAATCTCGCCGCGCCCCTCGAACGCGGATGGTACGAACCGAGCGCGGAAGCGACGAGCGTCGTCGCCGAACGCGAGCGCCTGTTCCTGAAAACCGCCGACGGCGCGACGTACCTCCTCCGCAACGACTTATATTAATCTCTCGCGATGATCAAAAAATACTTCTCCCCGAAACTTCTCCCTTTTACCGCGCTGCTCCTCGGTATCTTCTGGATGTATCTGTTCGCCAATCTCTTCTTCGCCACGCTCTACTTGCCCGCCTTGGCGGAGGCGACGCGGGTGTGGCACTACTTCATCGGGGAAGGCGTGGGCGCGGCGGCGGCGGTGTGGGGTATGCGGCGGATCGGGAAGAGCGAGCACGAGCCGGCGATTAAGTCGTGGACGATCGGCGCGGGCGTCGCCCTCTTCGTGTTGTGCCTCTATTTCAACTACCTCGTCCTCGCCTACGGCTTCGGCGCCTACTAACCCCGGAATCGACCGCTCGTCACTTCCGACGAGCGCGCGCCCGAATGATTGCGTACCCTTCCGCGCGGCGTCTCGTCGGCGCCGTCGCGCGGGCGTTCGCGAACGACGCCCGAAAACGAGAGGAAGCGGGCAATGGATAAGAAACTATTTGTCGTGTTTATCGCCGTTTTTACGAGTATCGCGACGACGCTCTACATCGCGTGGGATATACAACGGAAGAAGAAGCAAGAAGGCGATTCGGAGGAGTGAAGCGGTTCTCGGAAACCGATATTTACAAATAGCTATATTTCCGGAAACGGTTTCTTGTCGGAAATTTTTATCGTATTTTTACGAGATTGAACGACACAGGTTTGCGTAAATAGTTAACGTACATTATCAATCACTCCAAAGAGGAGACGACATGTTCAAAAAACATTTTGTCTTTCTGTTTTCGGCGTTGATTTCCGCCGCGCTAATATTCGGATGCGGCGAGATTAAGCTCGGCGACGACGACGGCGAAGAGACCGAGAAGACGGAAAAGACGGAGAAGACGACGACCGAGGACGAACCCAAACCGGACGACGCCGCGGGCGATAAGGAAATAGTCGAGGAAGAGGAAGAAGTCGAGGAAGAAGAGGCGAACCTTCCGAACGTGGTCGGCACGTACACCGGCAAATTCGACGGCAGGAAGTTCACGCTGACGATCGCGTCGCAAGACGGCAACACGATCACGGGCACGACGAACGCGGCGTACGCGCATCCGTTGCAACACACCATCAGCGGCACGATTAATTTCGACGCCAACACGTTCACGTTTAACGGCCAAGGCGACAACCCCGGCACGTATTCCGGAACGGTTACGGGAAACTATACGACGATGAACGGCAAGTTCACCGCGGGTAGCCGGACGGTTGATTTTACGGCAAGCAAGTAACGACTATCTATCTTTAGGAGACTATGATGACGAAGAAACTTCTTATTTTATCGTTCGCGCTTCTGTGGGGCGCGTTTATGATTTCCTGCGACACCCTCGAGAGCGACACCGACGGCGACGGCGACACCGACACGACGGTTAGCCCCGACGCCGGCACGCTCTATCTGATGTCCAATCCCACCGGCGCCTCCGTTTTTGTCGAAGGCGACATGACCACCCCTATCGGCGTCACCCCGTTGCTCGTCACCCAGAACGACGGATTGCGCGACATCACGCTGACGCTCGCGGGCTATCGCGACACGACGTTCTATCACACGTTCGCCGAGGACGTTGACGAGACGACCACGGTCGTGATGACCGCCATCCCGAACGCCACGTTCCAAACGTTCGAGAACAAGTCGCTTGGCGGAAAATCCGGCTCGACGCTCTATAGCGGTCTCGTCGTTCTGACGGGCACGCGCGTTCAATCGACCGACGCCGCCGCGGATATGTTCTGCGACGACCGGACGGGCTGGCAGCTTACCACGGGCACGGCGCGCACGACGCACTTCTACGTAACGAGCCAAACCTCGATCGGCGACAACACCGAAGCCCCCGAGTATAGCGCCGGCGCGACGGGATGGACCCAAACGGTTGACAACGTCAACCAATCCTCGATGCACAACAAGGTTATCGTCGTGCACACCGAGGACGACTACTACGCCAAGCTGGTTATCGACGGATTCTACGACAACACCTCGTTCGATAATCCGAACGATTACTACATCCAAGTGGATTACCGCTTGAACGAGACCGCGGGCGACACCCGCTTCTAAGCGAACCGTTTACGGTATAGCAAAAAGCCGCGTCACTATGGCGCGGCTTTTTTTATGCGGTAAGGTCGTCGGAGATTCGGCGGCTACTTCTTCTCGTCCTTCGCCTCGCGTCGTAAGCGGATGTGGAGTTCGCGGAGTTGTTTGGGATCGACTTCGCTCGGGGCGTCGTCCATCAGCGAGACGCCCGCGGCGGTTTTGGGGAACGGGATCACGTCGCGGATCGAACTCGATCCGGTGAAGATCATCGCCATCCGATCGAAGCCGAACGCGACGCCCCCGTGCGGCGGCGCGCCGTACTTAAACGCGTCGAGCAGGAAGCCGAACTTCTCTTGCGCCTCCTCCTCCCCGATGCCGAGCGCTTTGAACATCGCCTTCTGCAACGTCGTGTCGTGGATACGGATGCTGCCGCCCGCGATCTCGTTCCCGTTGAGCACGAGGTCGTACGCTTGCGCGCGCGCCTTGCCCGGGTCGCGTTCGAGGAGAGCGAGATCCTCCTCGCGCGGCGAGGTGAACGGGTGGTGCATCGCGTAATGCCGTTGCGTTTGCGCGTCCCACTCGAGGAGGGGGAAGTCGTACACCCAAAGGAGCTTCGGGTCGGCGTCGGGTTTGATCAACGCCAAGCGCCGAGCCATCTCCTTGCGGAGCGCGCCCATAATCGTCAGCGTCGGATTCCGATCGCCCGAGAGGATCAGCATCAAGTCGCCCGGTTTCGCTCCGAGCGCCTCGGTGAGCGCGCGTTTCTCCTCGTCCGTGAAGAACTTCATCGTCGGCGCCTCGAGCCCGTCTTCCGTAACGCGGATCCAAATGAGTCCGCCCGCGCCGAGCTTCTTCACGAAGTCGGTCAGCACGTCGAGCTGGTTGCGCGTGTAGTCGCCGCAACCGGGCGCGAGAAGTCCCGTCACCACGCCGCCTTTGGCGATCGCCTCTTTGAAGACGCGGAACTCGGCGTTCGCGAAGACCTCGTTAAGCGTCGTCATCTCGAGACCGAAGCGGAGGTCGGGCTTGTCGCTGCCGTAGCGCGACATCGCCTCGTCGTAGGTCAGGCGCGGGATGGGCGTTTCGAGCGGCTTCCCCCACACCTTCTCGAAGAGTCGCGCCATCAAGCCCTCGACGATCGTCATCACGTCGTCTTGCGTAACGAACGACATCTCGACGTCGAGCTGTGTAAACTCGGGTTGGCGGTCGGCGCGGAAATCCTCGTCGCGGAAACACTTCACAATCTGGTAGTAGCGATCGACGCCCGCGACCATGAGTATCTGCTTGTACGTTTGCGGCGACTGCGGTAACGCGTAGAACTTGCCCGGATGAAGGCGACTGGGGGAGAGGAAATCCCTCGCGCCCTCGGGCGTGCTTTTCATGAGGATGGGAGTCTCGACTTCGAGGAAGCCGTTCGCGTCCATATACTCGTGGATGACGCGCTTCATGTGGTGGAGCGTCTCGAGGTTGCGGCGCATCGGCTCGCGACGGAGATCGAGATAGCGGCGTTTCAGTCGCAGGTCTTCGTGCGCCTCCACGCGCTCCTCGATCGGGAACGGGGGCGTTTCGGATTTATTGAGCACGACGACGCGCGTAACGAGCACGTCGATCATCCCCGTCGGCAACTCGGGATTCTCGGTGCCCTCGGGGCGCTTGCGCACCTTCCCCTCGATCGAGAGAACGTATTCGGAGCGGATATCGCCGCCGTTCTTGTGCGCCTCGGCGTTAAACGTCGGCTCGAAGACGACCTGCGTTCTGCCGTGTCGGTCGCGCAACTCGATAAAGATAACGCCGCCGAGGTCCCGCCTCGCCGCCGCCCATCCGTTTAAGACGACCTCCTCGCCGATGTGTTCTTCGCGGAGCTCCCCGCACGTGTGCGTGCGTCGTTTAAATGTCATAGTTCGCTTCTCGTTCTTTTCGGATGAAAAAACACATAAACCTTAAAACTACGAAAAACGAGGGTTACGACAAAAAGGGGCTATTCTATAAAGCGGATTTGGAGGTTCAGCTTGATCAGTTGGCGGTCGCCTTCGCGATAAACCTTGCCGTATTCGTGTTTGGGAGTCGAGGGGCTTTCGAGTCGCGAATTGTTAAACAGATAGGATTGGAACTCGTTGAGGTTATAGAGGTGGTAGCAGAGTAGCTCGCCGTCCTTGCGCACCACGATGTACCCGCCGGTCGCGTCGAGCTTTCCGTCCCACCGCTCGGCTGCCCTCATCCCGAGCGCGACGTCGAAGAGGAACCGTTTGATCTTGTAGGCGTAGTATGGGCGGTCGCCGGCTTCTTGGAAATTGCACGGGTTGTCGTCGTTGAGTCGGGCGACGAGTTCGTCGAGACGGGACGTTTGCGTGAGGAAGAAATCCCGAAGCAAATGGGCGAGAATATCCGGTAGCTTGGAGTCCACGAGCATAAGGTTGCAGAGGAACGTCTCGTTCTCGACGGTCTCGTAGGTAAGAGACGCGCCAAGCTCGTTAAGCCGGGCGCGAGTTTGAGCTAGTTTGAGCGACGCGAACTCGGCGAGCCGCTCCTCAGAAAGCGGCGGCGAGACGGAATACACAAAATTGGTGGCTTTGCTCGCGTTGAAGAGGGTCGCCGGCTTGCCCAATCTCGATTTTATGCTAAACCCGACGGTCGGCTTCAATCCGGTGTGGAAGTCGTGCACCTTGATTGTGATATCGCGCTTGGATCCTTTAGACGCCGAGAGTTTTTTTACTTGAATGGAGCGAAGGAAGTCGCCGACCTCCGGTATTTCTTTTTTCTTCTGTCGCAGTCTTTCCAAGACTATGGACGCGTTCTCAAGGCAGGATTGGACGGTGGTTCGCGCCACGACGTCGCCCGTTTTCGCGTTGACAATCGTGACGTCGGAATCGGCGACGTAATCCAGTCGCGCGTCGCTTTCCTCGCGGATGATCTTAATGATCGGGAAGAATACGTCGGGCAGTTTGTTTAAGTCGGCGTCGCCGGCGTGTAGCTTCCCTTCGCCGAGTAGCTTAAGGAAGGCGTATAACTCGCTCCACTCCCCGATATTTCCTTTTCCCATATCTTCCCCGCTTGTAGCTTGTCCAAACTTGTGAGCAGTTGTTTCGCGATCGCCTTGACGACCGGCACCGACACCGAGTTCCCGAATTGCTTATACGCTTGCGTGTCGGAAACCGGTATGACGAACGAATCGGGGAAACCCTGCAATCTCGCCCACTCTCGCGGCGTCAACCTCCGAACGTACGACGAGTTGATTTCGCCGACGATGTTGGTCTTTGGGGTGAAGTCGGTGAGGCGCTTATCGATCACGAGGTTTCTCTCCTTCCCCATCCCCCCGACGACGATCGCGTTGGCGACGTCGTTTGGATCGAGAATCTCGTAGCCGAAGCCGTTGCCTTTGTCGGCGTGACGATTCTTATGCTCGATGAGCGTGTCGTAGTAGCGTTGGGAGAGGTAAAACTTCGAGGAAACTTCACGCTTCTCGAAAACGTCCTTAACCTTCTTGGTGGCGCCCTTCGGTTTAGGGAAGGCGAAGGGCGGATCGCCGTCGAATCCGACAATATATATACGCTCGCGTTTTTGCGGCGCGCCGAACTCCTTCGAGTTTAACACGCGGTAGTGGACCGTGTAACCGAGTTCGTTTTCCAGCGTGTTGAGGATCGTCTTAAAGGTCTTGCCTTTGTCGTGGTGCGTCAGTCCTTTTACGTTTTCCAAAAGGAACGCGGGCGGGCGTCTGATTTTGAGTATCCTCGCGACATCGAAAAAGAGCGTGCCGCGCGTGTCCTCGAATCCCCCCTTCCGTCCGGCGATGGAAAACGCCTGGCACGGGAAACCGGCGAGGAGAATGTGGAAGTCCGGAATATTCTTGATGTCGTCGTCGCTTACTTTGGTGAGGTCGCACATCGGACTCTCCCCGAAGTTCGCGAGATAGGTTTGACACGCGTACTTGTCGATCTCGGCGGAGAAGACGGTCTCGACGCTCCCCGCTTGCTCGAATCCCAAGCGGATGCCGCCGACGCCGGCGAATAGATCGATCACTCTGTAACGCTTGTCGATTCCCACGGTCGCTTTGCAAATTGGAGGATTTTGTAATAGAAATATGACAACTATAAATATTATTGATTTTTGTCTTCTTAAGCAAAACCGCTTTTGGCCGTTACCCTCGTCACTTCCCCAATCCGAGAAAAGCGCTATATTTGCGCGACATCATAAACATAACAGGGGAAATCCCATGAAACGATACATCGTGTTAGCGCTTCTTCCCGCGCTCGCGCTCGCGTTGGGGGCGTGCGCCGCCGATACCGACGACGGCTCGCCGACCGACGGCGGCGGAGATCCGATCGTTAATCAATACGCCGGTTCGGCGTCCGAGGGGGATTTGGTGACGTTCGAGATCGACAAGACGAACAAGACCTACGTGGCGACCAACGAGACGACGGGGGAATCTTCCCCCGGCTCCTACTCGACGATGACGGGCGAGCTGCAAGGGGTTTACGAGGTTACCGCGGACGGCGACCAATTCTTCGCCGTCGAGTTGGACGATAAAATACTCGCCGCAAATTTCCCGACGGGCAACGTCGCCAACGATCTGAGCTACGGCGTTTCGGCGGAAATCGACAATAGCGGCAAGGTCGCGCAAATCGCGGGCGACTACGTCTGGATTCGCATCGCCAACGACGAGGTGAACGGCAGCGTCTTGAACAAAGAGTGGGGCGCCTTGACCGTTACCGCCGACGGCGCGTGGTATAAGCGGAACTACACGAGCGACGCCGTCTCGCCGATGGACGTCGATCCCGAATTCCCCTTGACGGGCGGGGACGAATCGGGAACGTGGGCGGTGGACGGCGCGAAGAAAGAGCGCCTCGTCGTAACGATCGACGGAACGACGGAGACGCTCACGGGCTTCGCCTACGCCTCCCAAAACGAGGCGGCGTTCCTCCTCGATCTCGGAACGGGCGACGGTTTTATGCTCGGCGTTAAGAACTCGAACGTCTCGCAAGCGACGATCGCGGGAACCTACAAGTTTGTGGACGCGTGGGCGAACGGCGGTCGAGGCGCGGGCAACGCCGCTATTCCCGCGAGCGGCGACGGCACGTTTTACCACAAGGACGACGACGGCGTAATCGTTTCGGGAACGCTGACGAACATTACGCAGGCGCCTCACCTCTCGAACACCTTCGAGTGTCGCGCGCCGGAAATAAACGCCGACCTCTATCTTGTGATTATGGGCGACATCATGCTCCACTTTATGTTCGACGAAAACGGCTTCGCCTCCTACGGCGCCGGCGCCAAATTGTAATCGCAAGTTTCGCGGAAGCCGATCGCGACGCGACGGTCGGCTTTTGCGTTAGTTAATGGAAAGGAAGCGCTTTTGTTCGCTCGCTTAGTTCTCTTCGGATTGTCCGCGCTCGGGTTGATCGCCGTCGGTCGCGGACAGTCGTTCGCCGTCGCCGACACGTTGGAGATCGTCGTCGTGGCGGGGCAATCCAACGCGCTGAGTCTTCGCGCCGGCGCGGACGTCTTCACGCCCGACTCGATCGACGCCGAGATACCCTTCTACTATTACGGCGGCGTGCCGGGCAACTACTTTTCGGATTCCGACGATCGGTGGACTACGCTCGGCATGCAGAAGCAGACCGCCCTCGATAAATTCGACACGCTCTACTACGGACCGGAAATCGCGCTCGGTCGGCGACTGCGCCGCGAGGGAGTGAACGTCGCCGTGATGAAGTTCGCCTACGGCGGCGCCGATCTCGCCCTCGAGTGGAGCCCGTCGGCGACGACGGGACCGGCGCTCTACGAAGAGACGGCGACGCAGATCGCGATCGGGCTCTCCCGCCTCGACGACCAAGGCGTTCCGTATCGGTTCGTCGGATACTTCTGGATGCAGGGGGAGTCGGACGCCGCCAACGAATCATACGCGAACGCCTACCGCGAAAACCTCATGGC
>WJMR01000167.1 GCA_014727845.1 Ignavibacteriales bacterium | reverse complement strand
CTCGCGTATGTGAAGGACGATCCGACCCTGATCGATTCCTCGGACGCCTTTGGGGTCGTCGAGCCGAGCGACGCGGCGGAAGCGACGGACGCGCCGGCGTCGTTCGCCTTGGCGCATGCCTATCCCAATCCGTTTAACCCTACGACGACGATCTCCTACGCGATACCCGTACGTGCGGACGTTACGCTTCGTATCTTCGACGTATCGGGACGGTTGATCCGTTCGTTCGAGCTCGGCGAAGTGAGAGCGGGACGTCATCGCGTTGTGTGGGACGGCGCCGACGAGCGGGGCGCGCGCGCGGCGAGCGGCGTGTACGTCTATCGGATCGAGGCGATCGGCGAAAGCGGCGAACGCTTTGCGGCGCACGAGAAGATGATTATGCTGAAGTAGGCGCTATCCTTCGAGCGTCTCGACAAGCCATCGGTGGAGCGGTTCGAGTTTCTTGAATCGCTTCGCCGCTTCTTTGACGACATCCGCGCCAAGGAGGTCCTTTACGCGCTCCTCGCCGAAGCTCGCCCATAAGCCGTTGTATTTGAGCAAGTCGGCGCGCGGCGAGTCGGGGTCGAATCCGCGAGGGACGCGCTTATAATGCTCGCCCCCCACCGTCGCGCCTTTCTTCTCGATCGACTTAATAACCCCGCGCAACTTCTCGCCGCGCTCGTCGTCGGCGACCGCCTTCCGATAACGGGGGAGAAGATCTCGCGAAAGGATATGCGCGCCCGCCGCGAAGAATGTTGTGTCGGACTCGACGTGCAGGTAGAAGCCCGAGCACTCCATCTTTCGCCGCTTCCCCTCCCAGAAGAACACGCCGACGTGCGTTTTATACGGCGACTTGTCCTCGCTAAAACGAGTGTCGCGGTGGATCCGAAAGATAGACTTATCGACTTTGGGGATCGCGTGGACGTTCGGCGCGAAGGCGCGCAACTCCTCGCCGAGCGCGAGCGTCAGCGCCTTCGTCGGCTCCAACACGTCGCGCTCGTATTCCTCGCGGTGTTCCTCGAACCAGTCGCGATCGTTGTTCCGTTTCAGTTTGCGGAGGAATTTCGTCGTCCTCTCGAAGTAATCCTCGAACGGCATCGTCGTCTCGTCGGTTGTTGGGGGTTCGGTTAGGCGGTTATTTCGCGCACGCCGCCTCTACTTCCTCGACCGTTTTCGGAATAGGTTTTTTGCCGAGCACGCGCGAACCGTTCTCGGTGACGAGCACGTCGTCCTCGATGCGAACGCCGCCGAATCCCTTGTAAGACTCCGCCGCGTCGAAATTAATAAAGTCGGCGTGCTTCTTTTCTTCGCGCCACAAGTCGATGAGCGACGGGATGAAATAGAGTCCCGGCTCGACGGTGAGCACGTAGCCCGGTTGCAATTCTTTGGCGAGACGAAGCCCCGAAAGTCCGAACTGCTCGCTACGTTTCGTCTCGTCGTCGTAGCCGACGTAGTTCTCGCCGAGTCCCTCCATATCGTGGACGTCGAGTCCCATCATATGTCCCAAGCCGTGCGGGAAGAAAAGGGCGTGCGCGCCGGCGGAGACGGCTTCCTCGGGGTCGCCTTTCATCACGCCCAAATCGGAGAGACCTTTGACGAAGATTCTCGCGACTTCGAGGTGGATATCCTTATTGAGGACGCCCGGTTTCACGCGGTCGATCGCCTCGAGTTGGGCGCGGAGAACCAATTCGTAGATCGCCTTCTGCCGCTCGTTAAACTTACCGGAGACGGGGAACGAGCGGGTGATGTCGCTCGCGTAGTGGAGCTCGGATTCGGCGCCGGAGTCGAGCACGAGTAGGTCGCCCTCTTGCATAATGTTTTCGTGCGAGTGGTTGTGGAGCGTCTCGCCGCGCACGGAGAAGATGATCGGGAAGGAGACGCCGCGCCCTTTCGCCAACGCGATTCCCTCGACCGCGCCGAACACTTCGCGTTCCTTCATACCCGGACGAACCATCCGCATCGCGGTCGTGTTCATCTCGTAGCTAATATCGAGCGCCTGTTCGATCTGTTCGATCTCGTTTTTCGTCTTGACGCTCCGCTGCTCGATCACCGCTTTCACGAACTCGGGCGAGGCGTGCAGGTCTATCGACGCGGGATTCAAGCCGAGTAATTCTCCGACGCGGATTTTGTTGTCGTGGCGATATTGCGGAAGGATGTGGACTCGTCTGCCTTGTTGAACGGCGCGTCGGAGGGTCGCCTCCAAGTCGCTCGAAGGTCGCGTCTCGGTAACGTTCGCCTTCGCCGCCTTATCCTTGAACGGTTCGTCGAAGCCCATCCAGATCACGTCGCCGATCGGGCGGTCGTCCCCGAAGAGAATATCTCTATCCTCGTCCAAGTCGATCACCGCGTCGTAGTGGGCGTCGTCGATGCCCCAGTAGTAGAGGAAATTGCTATCCTGACGATAGAGGTACGTGTTGGCGGGGTAGTTCATCGGCGTCTCGTTGTTGCCGGGGAAGAAGAGCAATCCGTTTTTTACTTTCGTCTTGAGATTCGCGCGTCGGCTCGAGTACGTTTCGGGAGCGAACATTGTGCAACCTTTCCGAATGGATGTTCGTGATGTTCTGTTTGAAACTCGTTGAATTCGCGTAATCCATTATGTTACGCAACGGGGAGGGGAAAAGCAAGAAATGCGGATCGCGCTACTCCCGCGTATAGAAATACCAAAGGCATACGCCGACTTGCGCCGTGAGTTCGCCGAAAACCGCGCCGTCGAAGAGTTGGCGGTAGCCGACCTTGAACATGAAGAGGTGGAAGCGCATGTCCAGATCCGCGGAGACGCCATAGGAGGTGTAGGGCTCCGAGTCCTCCTTATAGTTGAAGACGCCTTGATAGACGAAGACGCCGGCGGAGGGTTCGATCGTTTCGGAAATCTCGAACAGCTTGGCGGCGACGTTGACGTAGTGCAACTTATAACTCAGTTGCGAGAAATCGACGTTATCGCCGTTCGGTTGGATGGCGCGTCCCTCGATGATCGGAGGATAGGCGAGGGGGAGCTGCTCGCTCTCGGGTTGGAGCGTCCCTTGGGTGTAGGAATAGTTAACGACGATTGGATTGACGTGTAGGGAAAGCGCGCCGCCGTAAGCGAACGAGAGGATCGCGTCCGCCATCTCCACGTGCGTCAGGCGCGAGACCACGCTCGGCTCGACGTACTTCGCCGTGAACTCGCCGTTGAGAAAAAGTTGGTTCTTCTGAAGCGGACGATACTCGGGACGCTCGGGTCTCTCGGTTTGCGCGGAGGCGAAGGAGGCGAACGCGACAAACGCCGCGAGGATAACGCCGATATGGAAGCGAGCGGTCATACTATTTAAGAAGCGTCATCTTGCCGGTTTGTGAAAAACGTTCGCCGTCGTCGGCGTCGAATCTAATCTCGTAGAAATATACGCCGCCCGCGAGCGCGTTCGCCTCGAACCGAAACTCGTGATGCCCCGCCTCGAATCTTCGGTTCGCGAAAATCTCTTTGACCCGTTCGCCGAGCGCGTTGTACACCGTCGCGGTCGCTCGTCCCGTCGTCGGCGTCGCGAAGCCGATCGTCGTCGTCGGGTTGAACGGGTTCGGATAGTTGGGGAGCAGTCGGAACTCCGAGGGGAGTAGCTCGGCTTGTCGCTCGCGCACGTAGTCGTCGGTACCGACAAGGAGCGCGTAGGGCTTGCCCGCGACGACGGTCGCGTCGGGGCTGGCGATAAAGTTGTGCGCGCGTCCCGTTTGCGTATCCATGAGGAGGACGCGATAGTCGCGGAGGGAGGAAGGGATCTCGGCGCGGGCGCGCAACGTCGCGCCCTCGTCGCCTCTCACGCGTACCGCGTAACTCTCGCCGTCGCGCAACGGCTCGCGTCGGTCGGCGGCGAAGTAGGGGTAGTCCAAATCGAGATCGCTTCGATCGACGACGAGCGAGGGGACCCATTTTGCCGGCGGCGCGAACCAATCGAGCGAATCCAATCCGCCGGTGGCGGCGTCGGAATAGCCTAAACGGAGCGTTGAACGCTCGACGCCCTTTTCAAATAGGCGTATCAGCAGATCGTCGTCTTTTGTCGCGGTTTTCGCCGTCGCGGTTTTAGCCGTCGTTGTGTCAACGGGCGAGTAGAAGAGATAGAGCGAGGAGGCGCCTCGTCTATTATAATAGTAATAGCCCTCGAAGGGTTTCATAATCGTATGACTCGTGAAGCCCTCGTCGTAGCCCCACAACTGATCGGCTATTCCGTTGAGCGCGCGCACATCGTCCCAATCGACGCTCTTGTGAAACGGAGACGAGATGATGTTCCATCCGGAATGGAGCGCGACGGCGTAGGTGAGCTCCGACGAAAGCGAGACCGCGGGCACGGTTTGTTTAATCGTGAACGGCGAGCGCGCGATACACCAATAGCCCTTGCCCGCGCTGAAGGACATCATTCCGTCGCCTTCATAGGGGAGGTAGCGCGATGAGACGCCGTCGTCGTGATAGACGATCCAGTCGGCGTTCAACTCGCCGGAGAACCCCTCCTCGAATTGAATAACGTCCGCGCCGGGCAAACCGATCATCCGATAGTTGCGATAGTCGGAGGCGTCGCCGAACGAGCGCGATATGTCGATGTCGATTTCGTCGGGGTATTCGTAAATCATAAACGGGATCGCGCTCGTAATGCGGTACGTCGTGTCGGAGGCGTCGGTCAGTCGTATCCGACAGCGGTTTGAGGTGACGGCGGGCGTGGTCCACGAGTAAACGGAAAGCGAGGCGGATGTCGTGTCGATCGTCGTCCACGTGGCGCCGAGGTCGGTGGTGAATTCGAGGATCACGCGAGAGATGCCCGCGCTCGTCCATTGTAAGCTGTAGGCGAATCCCGCCTTCCAAAACTCGCCGCCGTTCGGGGCGACGATCGTAATCGATTGTTCGCCCGTCGCGAAGACGAACGTCGAACTCCAGGCGCCCGCCGCGAGATCGTTTTTCGCGCGGACGCGCCAGTAGTGTTTCGTCTCGCGTTGCAAGTCGTCTGCGAAAAGCGCGGTGTCCGCGACGGTCGTGTCGATAAGTCGATTGCCAAAATTCACGTCGGTCGCGAGGTGGACGTCGTAGCTGTCGGCGGCGACGACGGGATTCCATTGCAACTCGACTCTCGTCGGGAGACCTTGCGCGCCGTTCGCGGGCGCGACGAGCGTCGGCGGCGCCGGAGGAGCGGGCGCGGTGAGGAACGTTCGGATTTCCGAAAAGGCGCCTTCGCCCGCGGCGTTTATGCCGCTCACTCGCCAGAAGTGTTCGGTCTCGTAGTCGAGGTTGTTCGCCTCGTAGGTCGTGTCCGTAACGGTCGCTTGATCGACGATCGTCGTGAAGAGCGAGTCGGTCGCGACTTGCGCTCGGTATTCCGTCGCCGCGTAGGAGGAGTTCCACTCCAGCGTCGTTTCGTTGGTCGCCAAGGTCGCGTTATCCGCGGGGGCGATCAGCGTCGGCGCGTCGGGCGGTTGATCGTAAGTCGTGAAGGTCCACGCGTCGGAGAACTCGCTTTCGCCGATCGAGTTCATCGCCCGCACTCGCCAGTAGTACGTCGTGTTGAGGGCGAATTCGCCGACCGTTTCGTACTCGCGCGTTATGAGGGCGTTGTTGGTGTGCAATCCCGTGAAACCGGCGTCTCGCGCGATCTGTAGATGATACACCGTCGCGCTCGGAGAATCGCTCCATCGAAACGTTACGTCTCCCGTCAATCCCGTCGCGCCGTTCTCGGGGGCGAGCGGCGTCGGGACGGCGGGAAAGTTCACTAAAATCGTGAAGGTCGAGTCGATCGCCGTGTTGCGGCTCGCGTTGGTCGCGTCGCTCAATCGGAGGCGCCATTCGCCGGGCGTTCCGGGAACCGTCCACAGATAGGGAGAGGTCGTCGCGGTGTCGGTGATGGTTTGCGAATCCTCGGGTTGGAAGTATTCGACGCGCACGCGGTCGATCGCCGCGCTCTTCCGAAAATAGATCGGGATCACGTCGCCCGCGCGAACCGTGTCGCCGCCGAGGTTGTCGTGGAGCGCGAACCAGTCGATCTTCAAAGAATCAACCCGATCGCTCGCGCTCGTGTTGCGCGCCCGGACGCGGAAGACGGCGGAGTCGCTTAACACGGCGGGAACGAACCAGATCGCCGAATCCTCGAAAACGTCGGCGGGGGCGAGCGTCGTGAAGCTCGCGCCGTCCAAGGAGTACGAGGCGACGAGTGTGTCTTGGTCGATGGCGATGTTGCTACGCCAGCGGACGGTGTGGTCGGTTGCGGCGAGGATCGTGTCGCCCGGCGTAGGATTCGTAATGTCGAAGTAGAGGAACGTGAAATCGGCGACGCCCGAGACGCCCATATCGCGCCAGTGCGAAGAGTCGGAATACGTATCGCCCGTCGGCAGATAATCGGCTTGCGCGTCGGATTCCTCGTCGCTCGCCGAGCGCCACACGCGCCATGTGATTACCTCGCCCGCGAGGTATCCCTCTTCGGCGCCGGTCGTCGTCAAGTCGTCGCCGTAGAGAATCATCGAGAAGCCGTCGGAAACGTTCGTCCACTTCTTCAAACCCGCGCACCGCCAACCGGCGCCCGAAGAATCGTAGAACGCGCCGATGTAGTCGCCCTCAAAAAGGATCGTTCCGTCGAGCGTTTGACAGAGGTCTTGCGGGAAGACGACGACGTGAAAGCGGTCGGTCGCGATCGGCGTCCGCCACTCCTCGCCCGTCGGTTGCGCGAGCGCCGCGCCGGCTAATCCGAAGGCGAGGACGATATGGGCTACGAGATATTTTGTCATCCGCGGGGCGCCTACTTAACGAACGCCGCTTTTATCGTTCTCGAAAAAACTCCCGATTCGACCCGAATGAAATACACGCCCGAGGCGACGTTCGTCGGGCGCCAAGTAACGGTGTGCGCGCCCGCCGAGAGTTCGCCTTGGAGGATCGTCGCGACGCGCTCGCCGAGATGGTTGAACACGGCGACGGTCGTTTCTCCCGCGGTCGGCAAGCCGAATCGTACGGCGGTCGAGGGGTTGAACGGGTTCGGATAGTTCTGCTCGACGAAGAAATCGCTCGGGGCGGATCCCTCTTGGTCGCCGATTCCGACGATGGATCCGAGCGCGAACTCTTCGACGACGATGATCGCGTTGTGATAATAGACGTCGGCGCCTTCGAGGAACGTCAACGACGCGAGCGTCCGCTCCGTCTCCTCGTCGCCGAGATACGCGCGCAACGAGAACGACTCGCCGGGTCGCAAGCCCTCGCGTTCGTCGGTAAACTCGTCGTCGCCCCAGACGGTGAGCGCGAACGCCTGTTCGTCGAACGTCGTCGATCCGACGAGCGCCCCGTCCTCCGAAAATGCGGCGATCTCGTCTCCCGAGCCGAGCGCCGAGGGAACCGCCGAGAGGGGGAAGACGACCGTGGCGTTGTGGTTCGTCGGCGAGACCGCGTCGTAGTAGGTTCCGTCGGCTGTCTTCGCGAGCGGCGCGCTCGCGGGCGCGGGCGTCGCGTCGTCGGCGGGATAGAACAACGTCGCGGCGCGTTTCGCCTTCATCCAATAACCTTCGCCGGGCGACATCGAGGGCATCGAGTTGGCGACGCCGGGCATGTAGAGGTCGCCCTCGCCGTTCATCGCGAGCGTTAAATCGGCGGCGATATCCGCCAACGTTTCGGTCGTCGTCGTCGTACGGTCGAGCATATAACCCACGAGCGACCATCCTTCCTTGATCGAAATCGGCGAGGCGAGAGGATCGATCGGGGCGCCGCTCACGGTGAGGAAGTTCCGCACGCTGTCGATCTTCACCTTAATCTGATAGCCGTTTTCCTTCTTCCATGCGCCGATGTCGTCGATGCCGAGCGAGGGGTAATACACCTTGCCGTCGCTATTCTTGACGATGATCACGCGATCCTCGATACCCGAGCGCGCGATCACTTCGCTCATCGGCAAGGGCGTCTTCGCCGCGTAGGGCGTGTCGATCGGATCGACGTACGACGAGATCGTGTTCCACGTTTGGTCGAGCTCCATCGTGTGGAGGAGGAACTCGGTGCCGTCGAGCGAGTTCAGCTTACTGATGCCGTTCATCTCGTAGAGCGAGTCGGAGGCGAACGACGAGTCGTAGGTCGCCCACGCGGAGAGCTCCTTGCCGTCGGAGACGCGGAGGAATTTCCATTGGATGCGTTCGCCTTCGGTGAAGCCGTCCACGTTCGCGGTGTTGAAGTCGTCGCCGTAGATAAGAATCGTCGTATCCTTGGCGCCGCTCCATCTGCCGTAGCCGCCGCATCGTAGCTCGCCGTTCACTTCGTAGAAAGCGCCGATGTAGTCGCCGACGTCGAGGGGCGTATCGTCCACGTCGGGGGTGAGCGTCATCGGAAGGATAATAGCGTGCGAGCGGTCGGTCGCGCGAGGAAGCCAGCCCGGGTCGCTTTCGTCGTAGGCGATCACGAAGCCCGCGTCGCTCACGTCGCTATAGTTGAGCGGATCGATCGCGTCGGTCACCTTCACCTTGCCCTTCACGGTCGGGGTGTTCGGTACGAGCCATTGGAATTGATTGACGCCCCCTTCGCAGGCGACGTAATCGACGATCCGCTCGTCGGTGATGCCGTCGTCCACGCTATATTCAATTGTTACGTAATCGACGTAGTAGCTTTCCCAAGTGATCGGATAGAGGTGCCCGGCTTGAAGCGTTTCGCCGCCGTCGGGGCTCATCAGGGTGATTCCCTTTTCCGGAATCTGAATAGTAAAGGAGCCGCTCGATTCGGCTTGCCCGTCGGGGTAATCGACGTCGGTGATCCGAATCTTAGCGTTGGTGGTCGCCATACTCGGTACGAGCCACTCGAACTCGCCGAGGGAGGCGTCCACGCTATCGGCGCCCGTAATTGGCGCGTAGGTTAAGCCGTTATCGACGCTGTACTCGATCTTGATCTTCCTCGCGCCGTCGTGCGTCCACTTAATCTTAATCTTAGCGGACGCCGTCGCCACGTCGCCGTTCTCGGGTTGCGAAACGGTGAGCGAGGGGACGAGCTTGAGGAGCGGGGAATAAACGACGACGTTCTCGTTGGATTCCTCGACGTCGCGGAGCCTGAGGTAGGCGTTGTTCGACGGCGTCGCGGGAATCGTCCAATTGTATTGCGAGGCGAGGGTGTGCGACACGACCGGCGTCCACGGCCCGTTCTTACCCGTCGTCGAATAATCGAGGTCGAGCGCGGGGATTCCCGACGAGCTCCACATAATTTGCCGAAGCGAACCTACCTCCCACACTTGCGTCGTCGAGGGTAGCGTGAGCGACAGCGCGCAGACGGAGAACGGCAAGCTCTCGTCGTTAATGGAGGAGTTGTTGGCGTCGATTACTCGCACGCGGTAGCTCGAGCCCGGCGCGTTGGGAAATGTATAGGAGAACGAACCCGCCGCGGCGGTGTGGGAGGAGACGATCTCGACCGCGTCGCTCCAATCGCCGTCGCCGTTCGCGTCGTATTCGAGTCGGACGTCGCGCACGTCTTCCGAGGCGCTCCACTTGATGGAATAGGGCGCGCCGCCGAGAACGCGTTCGCCGAACTCGGGCTCGTCGAGCGTGAGGATGTTCGCGCTTTCGCTCATCCGCGCGAGATACGCGTCGGGGAAAAAGGTGTTAACGTTGACTAACTCGGTCGCGCCCAAGCTCAAGCTCTCTCCGAACACTCCCGCGACATAGATTCGTTCGTCGCCGTCGTAGCCGACCGCTCGCGCGGAGGCGTCGCCGAGTCCCGACGCGATTTGCGCCCACGACACCGCGCCCGTTCCGTCGTACACGCCCGCGACCATCTCGGTCGCGTCGGAAACGTACAGCGTAAACTTGGGCGCGTTGACGCTGAAATCGCACGAGTCGCCGTACGAGCCGCCGAAGACGACTCCTCCCTCGTCGTCGGGCGCGAGCGCGAGAAGCTTGTCGTCGTACGAGCCGCCGTTGTGTCGGAGCCATTGTTCGCCCGAGCCGATAGACGACGCGTCGAATTTGGCGAGAAACATGTCGTATCCGCCGACCGAGTGGAGGGTGTCGAGGCGGGGCGTGATAATGGTGGAGTTGAACTCGCCGCCGAGATAGAGCGCGTCGTTCGTATAGGCGAGCGCGTTCGGCGCGATTTTCAAATCGTTCTCGATAACCGCGTGATCGCGGAGCTCGCCGGCGTAGGCGCCGAACTCGGCGAGGAAAACGTTGTCGCGGAATCCGCCCGACCCCACAATGTCGCCGTCCGTAAAGGAGAGCGTTCCGTTGAACGTTCCCGTCGCGTAGAAGGCGTCGTCGTTGTTCGTCGCGACCGCGTAGCCGACGTCGTCGAAGCCGCCGGCGCTCGCAAAGGTTCCGCCGAATTGAAGCTCGCCGAACGAATTATATTTCACCATAAGGAGGTCCTTGTCGGTTCCGCTATGGCTGTAGCCGACGACGTAGTAGCCGCCCGCCGAGTCGATGGCGACGTCGTTGGCGACGTCGTCGTAAGGTCCGCCCGCTTTCACGACCCATTTCATCTCGCCGTCGCCCGTGTATTTCGCGACAAAGGCGTCGCGCATACCCGTCGATGCGATGGAGTGGGAGCCGAAGACGGCGGCGGCGCGGAACGATCCGACCACGCCGACGTTGTTCGCCGAATCCACGGCGAGCCCCAGCGCTTGGTCGTCGCTCGAACCGCCGGCGCTCTTCACCCAGAGCGGATCGCCGTTAGCGGCGAACTTCGCGATAAAGATATCCATCCCGCCGCGGCTCGTCACCGTAAAGCCGCCGATCGATATCGAGTTCCGAAAAGAGCCCGCCACGTAAACCGCGCCCAAGCGATCGGTCGCGATCGCGTCGGCGTAGTCGTTGCGGTTGCCTTCGAGGTGCTTCACCCACTCGTAGGATTGTCCATTCCCTTGGTTCGTCGCGAACAAGGCGAAAAGCGCGGCATATATGAGGATGCGTTTCATACGTTTCGACTCCGACGGCGTCGCGCGCCGTCATTCATTATCCGTTTGGTTCGGACGCGATATACTACCCAATTATCGAACGAGCGTCGGCGAGAGTTTACCCGTTCCGCTATCTATAATATAGAGAGACGTCGTTCGTTCGTGGCGGGAAAGTAAGAAAAATAGAGACGGGTTCAAATGCGCTAAATCACGCCTATTCGCGGGCGAAGCGGGAGAAAGGGACGACGATAACGCGATCCCCTCGGCGCACGTTCGGATAGAGGTTCTCGATTTGTTCGTCGGAAAGGGCGACGCATCCGAGCGTCCAGTTCGCCCCGAGTCCGTCGCCCGCGAAGCCCGTGCCGTTGCCGTGTATCTCGATAGCGCCGCCGATCGCGGCGTCCGGGGGAATCGCGCCGACGGTTTTAAGGGAATCGAATCGTCGGCGGTCCGCGTCGTTGGGGTAGTCGAGGAGAAGCGCGAGACGGTAGGCGGTTTCGCCGCGTCCGAGTTTTCTCGCGACGCGATACTCCCCCTCGGGGGTTCGGCAATCCCCCTCCATTCGTTTTCGTCGGATTGGATCGCGCCCCAGTTCTATCGGATAGTCGGCCGTCGTCTCGCCCGCGCGGACGCGATACAACCGATACGCCGCCTTATCGACGATCAGTAGAGTCGAACCTTCCCGCGCGGATCGTTCGACGGCGCGCGCCAAGAGTCGGTCGATCGAGTCGAGCTTCGCGGCGGTAAACTCGTAGCGCGGATCGAGCGTCGAGGCGTTCGCGAACGCCGCATCCAACGCCGCGCCAATCGAATCGAGCGAGGGAAGTTCGGCGCGAGGCGCGTCGGATTCTTGGCACGAGGCGGCGAATCCGAGAAGCATCACGAGCGCCGCCAATAGCGCGAGATAGGAAGGGTTCGATTGCATAAAGGTTATACCGCGGAGCGGGCGTTTTGTTTCCGTTCGGATTTGTTCGCTCGAACTTGTTCGCGGAAATTTTTATCTTCCCATAATATATTCATTTTAATATGATCCCGAGGACACAATGAAATCGTTGATAGTTGCGACGCTCGCCGCGACGACGATCGCGCTCGTCTCGTGCGTCAGCAAGGTTGGGGACGTTGAGGAATATGAAACCATCGTGGACGAAACGCGACGAGAGCTCGTTTCCGACACGCGCACGGAAATATTTTCCATTGAATTGCGGCGCGACGACGCCGGGCTCGTCGTTAAAGGCGAGACGGGCGACGCCGCCGTAAAGGAGGCGCTTTTGAAACGGTTAGGCGAGGAAATTCCTGAGGAGTTAATCGACAGCGTCGAGGTGTTGCCCTCGGAAGAGTTGGGCGACGAACGCTACGGGATCGTCAATCTCTCGGTCGCCAATATGCGACCGGAGCCGGGGCACTCGGGCGAGTTGATTACGCAATCGATCCTCGGCACGCCCGTCAAGCTCTATAAGACGACGGGCTATTGGTTCTACATCCAAACACCCGACGAGTACCTCGGTTGGATGGACGGCGAAGGGGTTCTGCCCGTTACCGAGAAAGAATATCGCGCGTGGATCGCCGCGCCGAAAGCGATCGTGACCGCGCCCTACGGCTTCTGCCGCGAGCGCCCCTCGGCGAGCGCGCCCGTCGTGTCCGATATCGTCGCCGGTAATCTCTTGAAACTCGAAGGAACCGAAGGCGGATTCTACAAAGTCTCCTTCCCCGACGAACGCGTCGGCTACGTGAGCCGATCCGAGGCGGAGCCGTTCGAGGCGTGGCTCGCGAGCCGAGAGCTTACCGCCGAGAAGATTCTTTCGACGGCGCGCGAGTATATGGGCTTGCCCTATCTTTGGGGCGGCACTTCCGTGAAAGCCAACGACTGTAGCGGCTATACGAAGACCGTCTATTTCTTGCACGGCGTGTTGTTGCCGCGCGACGCGAGTCAACAGATTCTCGTCGGCGACTCCGTCGATACGAAGAACGGCTACGAGAACCTCCAACCCGGCGATCTACTCTTCTTCGGAAGGCACGCGACCGACGAACGCCCGCAACGCGTTACGCACGTCGGCATCTACAAAGGCGGCTTGGAGTTCATCCACCAGTCGGGTCGCGTCAAAATCCAGAGCTTCGACCCCGACGCCGAGAACTATAGCGAGTATCGCGATCGCGGCTTCCTCGGCGCGCGTCGCGTGATCGGCGCGGACGAGAGCTCGGGAATCGTGTTCTTGAAAAACTCCCCTCAATACGTTGCCAAGGAGGAACAATGAAACGGAATCGTAGAGATTTTCTGAAGACGTCGGGATTGGCGATCGGCGCCGCGAGCTTGTCGCCGTCGAATCTTTTCGCGCATCAAAACATGAATCATATGAAATCGTCGCCGCTCAAGTTTCGCTTCAAACCGTACACCTTGCAACTGAAGAACGTTTTTACCATCGCCACGAGCAGTCGCACGACGACGCCCGTAGTGTTGACCGAGATCGAGTACGACGGCGTCGTCGGTTACGGCGAAGGATCGATGCCGCCGTACCTCGGCGAGTCGCACGAAACCGCGACGGCGTTTCTCTCGAAGGTGGACCTGAGTCGCTTCGACAATCCGTTCAATATGGAGGCGATCCTCGACTACGTTGACGAAATCGCGCCGGGCAACAAGGCCGCGAAGGCGGCGGTCGATATCGCGCTCCACGATCTCGTCGGTCGGATTATGGGGCAGCCGTGGTTCCGTATCTGGGGATACCCGAAGGACACGACGCCGAACACTTCCTTCACCATCGGCATCGACGAGCCGGACGTGGTGCGGCAAAAAACGCGCGAGGCGTCGGAGTTCAAAATCCTGAAAGTAAAACTCGGCAGAGAGAACGACAAGGAGATGATCGAGACGATCCGCTCGGTGACCGACGTGCCGTTGTGCGTGGATGTGAATCAAGGGTGGAAGGACAAGAGCAAGGCGCTCGAGGAGATCGAGTGGCTGAAGGAGCGCGGGATCGTCTTCGTCGAGCAACCGATGCCGAAGGAGCAAATCGACGATATGGCGTGGCTAACGGAGAACTCGCCGTTGCCCACCATCGCCGACGAGGCGTTGCAAGGCGTGGACGACGTGGTGAAGGCGCGGGGCGTCTATAGCGGCATCAACATAAAATTGATGAAGAGCAAAGGGATGCGCCAAGCCCACACGATGCTCGAAATGGCGCGCGCGTTCGGGATGAGGGTGATGGTCGGGTGTATGACCGAGACCAGTTGCGCCATCTCGGCGGCGAGCCACCTGGCGCCGATGTGCGACTGGGCGGACCTCGACGGCGCGTTGCTCATCTCGAACGACGTGTTCGAGGGAATGCGGGTGATCGACGGGAAGGTCGTCGTGCCGGAGCGTCCCGGAATCGGCGTAAAGAAAATAGGGTAGCGCGCGCGATGGTAAACGGTAAACGCGTGGTCGTCGTGTTGCCGGCGTATAACGCCGAGGAGACGCTCGAGCCGACCTACCGCGAGATCCCGTTTGATCTCGTGGACGACGTGATACTCGTGGACGACGCGAGCGGCGATCGGACGAAGGAAGTCGCCGAACGACTCGGCGTTAAGCGCGTGATCGCGCACGAACGGAACCTCGGTTACGGCGGCAACCAGAAGACGTGCTATCGGAAAGCGTTGGAAATCGGGGCGGACATCGTCGTGATGCTCCACCCCGACTACCAATACACGCCGAAGCTCCTCCCATCGCTCGTCTATATGCTCGCCAACGATCTCTATCCCGTCGCGCTCGGTTCGCGCATTTTAGGCAAGGGCGCGCTCAAGGGCGGGATGCCGCTCTACAAGTATATCGCCAACCGCGTTCTCACCCTCGTTCAAAATCTGCTCGTCGGGCAGAAGCTCTCGGAATATCACACGGGCTATCGCGCCTTCACCCGCGAGGCGCTCGAAGGGGTGCGGCTCGAGGAGAACTCGGACGACTTCGTCTTCGACAACCAAATGCTCTCACAACTTATCTACGCGGGCTACGACATCGGCGAGGCGAGCTGTCCGACGAAATACTTTCCGGAGGCGTCCTCCATCAACATCCGACGAAGCACGGTGTACGGGCTCGGCGTGTTGACGGTCTCGCTACAGCACTTCCTGCAACGCATAGGACTGGCGCGGTTCAAACGCTATCGCCCCGTTAAGGAGTCGTAGCGGCGCGCCTCATAATCACCCACCCGTTTTTTTCTCGGAAGGTCGTTAGCTCGTCGAGCGTGTCGTATTTCTCCGCGTGCGTGTTGCGCATAACGAAGTACGCGGGGCGCTCGATCTCGCCGTAGAGGAGGTGTTCCTTCCAATCCTCTTCCGGAACGCCGACCGCGACCGGGCTCAACTCGGGCGGTTTGCGCGAATAGAAGAGATAGCCGTAGCTCTTGAATCCGAGCGGATAGATGTACGCCTCTTCGCCGCGCATCTCTTTGTAGAAGTCGATCGTCGCCCCTTGCGTGTAACGCTCCACCTTCGGGAGGATAACGGGAAGTGTGAGATTTAGCAGGAGGATCGTCGAGCCGAAGAGGAGGAAGAACGCCGTCACGACGCGCCGCTTCGCCGCGAGGATCGTTCCCGCGACGACGACCCCGATGAACGCCCCGCCAATCAAGGTCTCCCAACCCGTCCATCCCGCGTCGGCTTGAAGATTGGCGCGCGCGAAGCGATCCTTTACGTACGGCATGATCTCATCGGCGCGCAACCCGATTATCGGTAGGGCAAGGAGAACGAGCCCGAACCACACGCCGATCGAGGGTATCAGCCACGTGTTCCACCCGCGCCAACGGAGATCGCCCGCGAGGAGGCGACGCAACGCGTACGCCGCGAGAAACGCGACGGGGTAGTAGGTGAGCGACGAGTAGTGAACGATCTTCGTTTTCACGACGGTGAAGACGACGAGCACGACGGCGAGAAGAACGACCATCCACAATTTGAAATCGCGCTGCGAGGATTCGTCGGCGTCGTTCTTTTTCAACGCGAGGAAGACGAGCGTCGAGGCGGGGAAGCAGCCGACGAGCACGACGAGAAAGTGATAGTAGAACGGTTGGCTGTGACCCGCGTCGCCCGTGGTGAGGAGGCGGATTTGATAGTGGACGAACGTCTCGACGAACCAGAATCCGTTTTGTATCGTCTCGATTCCGAACCAGAGCGAGGCGGCGACGAGCGACGCGGCGGAATAGACGACGGCGTCGAGTATCCACGCCTTAAACGGATACTTTCGGATAAGCGCGACGACGAACCACGCGAGCGAGGGGAGAAGAAATCCGACGGGACCCTTGGTAAGCGTCGCCAATCCGACGACGCCCCCCGCCGCGAGTAGCCACGCGTATCGGCGTTCGGGCTCGGCGTACCGCCGGAAGAGGAAGACGACGCCGAGTAGCATAAAAAGGTTGAACCACGGATCGATGATGCCCGACCGGAAGTAGAAGTGGGGCAGGAGCGAGCCGGCGTACGCCAACGCCCAGAGGACGCCGAAGCGACGGTCGAACAGCTTGGCGCCAACGAGAAAGAGAACGACCGACGCGACGACGCCGGCGACCGCGTTCGGGAAGCGCGCCGCGTATTCGTTTACACCGAACGCCTTCATACTCGCCGCCTGCATCCAGAAGAAGAGGGGGGGCTTCTCCCAGAAGGGGCGATAGTCAATGTGCACGCGGAGGTAGTTCTCCGTGACGAGCATCTCGCGAGAGCATTCCGCGAAGTTGCACTCGTCCCACTCGAAGAGGTGAACCGAGCCAAGGAACGGAAGGAAGGCAAGCGCGGAGAGGAGGGCGATCAGCGCGGGAAGCCGCCAACCGCGAAGGAGTCCCGAGTCGAGGTCGTGTCGCATGTCGTCTTCGATAATTGAAAAATGCAAATATAAGAAATCGTTCGCGTCTTTCATGTTCGCGCGCGTCTCGGTATCTTCAATACGGCGCGTCCCTAATTGGAAAGGAATGAAATGAAAACATTATTAACGATGTTCTTCGCGTGGGCGACGATCGCGTACGGGCAGGATTCCGTCGTCGCTAATGTTTGGGAGGGCGTAAAACTCCACACCGTCGCCAACCCGACGGGACTATGGCGGATCGCCGTTCTCGAAATTGATCTCGACAACCCCGCGCTTCGTCTCGAGGCGATACCCGCCAACGGCGGCTTCCGACGCGGGTTTGAGACGACCTCCTCGATGGCGCGACGCGCCTCCACGTTCGGCGCGCTCGCTATCGGCGCGGTCAACGGCGATTATTTTAGTCTCGAGGAACCCGACAACCCCTACTCGACGCTCGGCAACCAGATGATCGCCGGCGGCGAGTGGGTCGCGGGACATAAGACCGAGCGCTCCCTCTTCGCCGTCACCGAGGCGGGCGGCGTCGTCTTCGACGTTCTTCAGTTTCGCGGATTCCTCGCCCGAGGCGGGGACACGCTTTCCATCGACGCGCTCAACGAGAAACGCGGCGAGGATCGAACGGTTCTCTACAATAAATATATAGGCGTATCGACGCGCGCGGCCGGCGGCATCGAGGCGGCGCTCGCGCCGATCGACGTTTCGAAAGTAAACCGACCGATTCGATGCGTCGTCGAGGAAATCGATCAAGACGGTGACGCGAGCATCGGGGATCGATGGATCCTTTCCGCGAGCGGCGACCGAGCCGAGCGACTCGCCGACTTATGCGCGCCGGGCGACACGGTCGTCGTTCTGCTCGGGACAAATCCCGACGTCGGCGCGATTACGCAAGCCGTCGGCGCGGGACCCCGACTCGTCGTGGACGGCGCGCCCGCCGCGCCCCTCTCGGAAGCCGAGGGACTACCCGCGGGGCACACCGACAAACGTCACCCGCGAACGGCGATCGGCGTCGATCGCGACACGACGACGCTCTATCTGCTCGCCGTGGACGGCAGGCAAGAAGGGTGGAGCGCGGGGATGACGCTCGTCGAATTGGCGGATTACATGATCGGGATGGGGTGCTTCCACGCCGCGAATTTCGACGGCGGCGGTTCGACGGCGCTCGTCGTTCGCGATTCGGTCGTCAACCGTCCCTCCGATAAAACGGGAGAACGCCCCGTCGCCAACGCGCTCGCGGTCGTCGCGGAATTGCCGAACCTCGACGTCGTCGAACGCCTCGACGTCTCGCCCGACTCGATCGATCTCTACGAAGATCAATTCCAAACGATCGACGTCCGCGCTATAGATCGCTTCGGCTATCGGATCAACCCGCGCGCGCTTGGCGTCGCGAGCCACGTCTTCGGTCCCGCGTATCTCGACGAGCGCTATCGGCTCGTTCCGACGGGCGCGGGCGTCGGGATGGTTATGCTCGGATCGCCGACGTTCCGCGAGATGATTCGTTTCGTAGTTAAACCGCGCGCGAACGGAGGCGACGGTGAATAGACGACGGTGGTATATCCCGTTCGGCGCGGCGTTGGTCGCCTCGTTGGGCTTGACCGCCGCGGGGTTCGCGACGCTACCCGAAGATTTTTTCGTCGGCGTCTTCTATGTGCTGCCCGTTATGGCGAGCGCGTTGGCGGCGGCGTTCGCGACCGAACACATCGGCGACGAGCGCCCCTACGGCAAACGTTTCGTCGGCGCGTTTATCGGGTCGATGGCGGCGGGCGTCGTCGGCTTTCTCGCGATCGCCGTCGCGATGACGACCGTCGTGATTAAATCCCTCACGGAGAATTGGACGACGAGCGAGCTGATAATTAACTACGCGCTGTTTGGCTTCTGGGGAATCGCCGCGCCCCTTGGCGCCGCGATCGGCGCGATTATTAGGAAAAAACGAAACTCGGATTAACGACTATGACCGACAATCTTCCTATGAAACCCGAACACAAAGATTTCTATCGACGACTTCGCGCCAAAATAAAGGCGTGGGCGGAAAGCCGCGTCGGGAAGGAGAATAACTACATCGGGTACGTTCTCCTCGCGCCGGATATGTTTTATCTTCTCGTCAAGCTCGCGTTGGACGACGACGTGCCGACCGACTACAAGATCAAGCTCGGCGCGGCGATCGCCTATTTCATCTCGCCGATCGACTTGATACCCGAGGGGCTCTTCGGCCCAATCGGCTATCTCGACGACGTCGTGCTCGCCGCCTACGTGATTAATCTCTTCCTCAACGAGAACGACGCCGCGATCGTTAAACGCCACTGGGCGGGGGACGGCGACGTGCTGGAGCAAATCCGCGCGTTGCTTGATAAAGCCAAGGAGATACTCGGCGAGCGCGTGTGGGGCGAAGTCAAGAGCCGCGTGAATCGCGAGGAGCAATCCGACGCGGGCGAACGGCGCGCCGAGAAAGAGAGCGACCAATGAGCTTCAACGCCTACGCCGCGCGCGAGAGGGGCGGCGCGCTCGAACCGTTCGACTACGACGCCGATCCGCTCGGCGCCGACGACGTCGAGATTGAGATAACGCATTGCGGTATTTGTCACAGCGACGTTCATCTTGTGGACGACGACTGGGGAATTAGTCGTTATCCACTCGTGCCGGGTCACGAGATCGTCGGCGTGGTGAAGGCGAAGGGGGACGACGCGGAAGTCGAGATCGGCGCGCGGGTCGGCGTCGGGTGGCAGCGCGGCTCGTGCGGCGAGTGCGAGTGGTGCGAGCGCGACGAAGAGAACGTCTGTCCGGATATGCGCGCGACGTGCGTGGACGGTTACGGCGGTTTCGCGGACCGGATACGCATCGACGGGCGTTTCGTCTTGCCGATTCCCGAGCGGATATCTTCGGAGGCGGCGGGTCCGCTCTTCTGCGGCGGCGTTACCGTTTTCGCGCCCGCGTTGCGGTGGATGATCGACGCGAAGACGAAAGTCGGCGTGGTCGGCGTCGGAGGGTTGGGGCACTTGGCGTTGCAATTTTCTCGCGCGATGGGATGCGAGACGACGGCGTTTAGCTCGACGCCCGCGAAAGAAGAGGAGGCGCGCGGCTTTGGGGCGGATCGGTTCGTCGTCTCGACCGACGCGGGCGAGATGAAATCGGCGCGGAACCTTGTTGATTTTCTGCTGGTGACGGCGAGCGCGGATATCGATTGGCGCGCGCACCTTGCCGCGTTGCGCCCCAACGGGGTGATGTGCGTCGTCGGCGCGCCCCCCTCGCCGATATGCCTACCGGCGGGCGCGTATCACGTCGGTCAGAAGACGGTGACGGGAAGCGCGATCGGAAGTCCGCGCGCAATACGCGAGACGCTCCAATTCGCCGCCGACCATGGCGTGCGTCCGCAAACGGAGCTTTATCCGTTCGAGGAGGCGGACCGCGCGTTGGCGCGCACGCGCGCGAACGAAGCGCGTTATCGAGTCGTGCTCGGAAGGTAGGTCGCTACCGACGTTCCGTCTCGATCTTCTTTTTGATCTCGTCGATTGTTCGACGGAATCGCTCGTCGTTATCGACGGCGGCGTCCACCGCTTTAAGCGCGTGCACCACGGTCGAATGGTCGCGCCCGCCGAAATACTTGCCGATCGATTTCATCGATCCGTTCGAGAACATCCTCGCGAAATACATCGCGCCGCGTCTCGCTTCGACGATCGCCTTCTTCCTCGACTTACTTCGCGCGTCCTTCACCTCGACGTCGAACGCCTCGCAGACGATTTCCGTTATACGCTCGACGGTGAGGCGGGGTTTTTCCCTCGCCATCACTTCGCCGACGGCGAGCTTCGCCGCGTTGACGTCGATCGGTTTGCCCGCCAGCGACGCGTTGGCGACAATCTTCACGAGGCATCCTTCGAGCTCGCGGATGTTGGAATCCACGCGAGAGGCGACATATTCCACGACGTCGCTCGGCGCGGCGGCGCCGTATTCTTCGAGCTTCTTATTGACGATCGCCATCCGCGTCTCGAAATCAGGCGGCTGGATGTCGGCGGTTAAACCCCAGTGGAAGCGGCTGACGAGGCGTTCGTCCATACCGTCGAGATCTTTCGGCGGTTTATCGCTCGTCATCACAATTTGTTTGCCCGACTGGTGGAGCGAGTTGAAGATATTGAAGAAGAGTTCCTGTGTTCGCTCTCTTCCCGTGAGGAATTGGATGTCGTCGATCAAGAGGAGATCGACCGATTTATAGAAACTCGCGAAGTCGTTGGCTTGATTGCTTTGGATGGCGTTGACGAAATCCATCGTAAACTCGTTTGCCGACACATAGCGCGCTCGTAGTCGCTCGTCGCGGCGTCGCGCCTCGTCGCCGACGGCTTGGAGGAGGTGGGTTTTCCCGAGCCCGACGCCGCCATAGATGAAGAGGGGATTGAACGAAGTGCCGCCCGGCTTCTTCGCGACCGCGCTCGCGGCGGCGAAGGCGAGCTGATTGCTTTCGCCCTTTACGTAGCGCTCGAACGTGAGATTTGGATTGAGATTCGACTCGAGCGAAGGCGCGGCGGATTCGATAACGGCGCG
>WJMR01000166.1 GCA_014727845.1 Ignavibacteriales bacterium | reverse complement strand
GATCGCTTCATGCCCGTAGGCCGAACCGTCGGTAAGGTCGCCCTCGAAATCCAACTCGAGCGTTTGGCTGTTCGGGGTGAACACGCCGAAGCTCAAATCGCTACCTTCGGGCTTGCGCGCCGTAAGGGCGTTGTCGTCTTCGCCGACGACGTAATACTGAACGATCGTGCCCGCCGTTTGCGCGGGGATGGCGCCTTGGTAGATATCGCCGCCTTGATCGGTCATCGTAACGTCGGTGTAGGTGTCGCCGCCGTCAACGCTATAATAGAGCGTCGCCGCGGAAATAACGGAACCTTGCACCCACGGAACCATCGACGCCTCGACGACGTATTCGGTCGCGTCGGTCGTTTGGTTCGGAAGTACGGTTACACCCGAAACAACCGGCGGAACGGCGTAGTTACGAACGACGTCGCTGATGCGCAACTCGTCGATAAAGCCGTGTAGCCAGCTATCCGCGGAGCCGGGACCGGCCCAACCGGCGTGGAAGTCTTGCTCGTTGACGACGGGCGTGGTCGTGTCGTATCCGTAATACGCCAAGTCCATCGTGCCGTACCATACCAACTCGCGGTCTTCGTTATGAACCAACGCCGCCATTACCCAGTTGTCGGTGTCGCGCAAGAACGCCAAGTGCGCCCACTGTCCGGGAACGAAGGAGTTCTCGGCGGTCGTGACGGAAGGCCATTGGTGACCCCATCCGTCTTTACCGTTGCCGGGGCTGCTGGAGTGGAACCCGACCTGATACGAACGGGTGTTACCCCAGAGCTCGACCCAGTAGTTGGGTTCATAGAATACTTCGTTACCGGGCTTCATCAATAAGCGCGGAACCCAACGCCAATCGTCTCGGTTCGTGCCGAACGTGAAGACGTTACACCAGCCCTCGATCGTCCACGATCCTTGAAGATCAAGGTCGTCGTCGTCGGGAACACGAATGTAAACCGAGTCGGAACGGGAGTCGTTCTCGAGATAAATCGAAGTCCCCAGATCCATCAACGAATCGGCGGAGTGGGGAATAAGAGCATACGAATCCGAGGTCTTCGCTTCGATAATCGCGTCGTCGGTGACCGTGGCATCGTTCAAGCCGACGTTCGACGTGTCGTCGAAGTGAAGCAGGAGAATCGTATTGCCGTCAACGGTGTACGGACCGCCGACGCGTTCGAACTGCGCGAAGCTCGCGCTCGTGAACAGCAAGCCGAAAACTAACGCGGCCGCCGTCGAGCGTAGAGATAACTTCATAGCGCCTCCAAATGAAGTGATTGATTGTGGTTGTTTAGCATTATCTGCGTCATTTAATTGACAAATAATGTTAACGCTAACAACATTAATATTGCAAAATATTTATTCTTTGTCAAGGTATTAATAAAACTTCAACTATCTTTGGATTCATAAGCGTGACGCCGAACTATTCTTTTAGGGGAATCCGCGACCTGCGGCGCCCTATATATTTCCACTATATAATATAGAATGCTTCTCTTAACGACGTCGTCGCAAATAGCTCCCTTACGCTTATCGTCAATACGCGCGCGGCTAAAATACTAATTAAATTCTATCGAGCAAACACCTTTGCCGTCCCCCTCCGTAACCGTCCGTTTAGCGCGTACGCCGCCGGCTTCAAACCGCTCCATAAAAAACGCCCGAGAACGCGTCGCTCTCGGGCGTCGGAAAAACGCGACGACTGTATCGCCTTGACGATTGTCGTCGATAACCGCGCGTTACTTCAGCAACATCATCTTCATAGTCTTGACGTTGTCGCCCGCTTGCAGGCGGTAGAAATACGCGCCGCCGGCAACCTTCGCGCCCGCGTCGTTACGAGCGTCCCACGTCGCCGTGTGCGTTCCCGCGCTTTGCGCGCCGGATACCAACGTGCGAACTTTCGCGCCCAACACGTCGTACACTTCCAAGGTAACGTTCGACGCTTCGGCAATCGTGTAGTCGATCGCCGTCGTCGGGTTGAACGGGTTCGGATAGTTCTGACCCAACGCGAACGAAAGCGGCTTGTCTGCGTCGCGGAGTTCGCCGACCTTCGTCGCCGGAACGTTCCAGTAGTCGGTCGTGTCCAAGTCGTAGGCGGCGTAGTTGAAGACGTTCACGCCGTCCATCTTGCCGACGAACCGACGAGGGATCTCGTCCCACGAGTTGCGCGCCCAACCGAGCAAGAACGGACCTTGCGCGGGATAGAGCGGCGGGTTAAGCGCGATATCCTCGTTGTCAACCACGCGGTAAATCGCCGCGTCGCTCTCGTCGCGTAGCTCGAAAACGGCCGCGTCTTGGCTACGCTGGAAGATCGCGCGATACCATTGGTTCGGAACCCACACTTGGTGCTCGACGATCTCGCCGCCGACCGTGTCGGTCTTCGTTACCATGGTTAACGAAACGTTGTCCTTCGTACGGTTCGAGCTGTCGGGATGGACAAGATACTGCGCCAGTAATCCTTGGTTCGGTTCCGTGCGCACGTAGTAGTTCTGATCGACGTGTTGCGATCCCGACGTGTTGTTCGTACGGCAGACGATCCGAATATACGGGAGAGCCGTGTCGGCTTCGTACTTGAACCAGAAATCGACCGTGAACTCTTCCGACGTCAAGAACGGCGACTCGATGTAGAGGTACGACGAGTCGTAGTCGGTCGAAGCGGGCGGGTTCGCGGGGAACTCGGCGGCTTGGCTACCGACTTTCGCGTCGGCGACGAAGTTCGGCATATCCGGAGCGATCGCTTCATGACCGTAAGCCGAGCCGTCGGTAAGGTCGCCTTCGAAATCCAACTCGAGCGTTTGGCTGTTCGGGGCGAACACGCCGAAGTTCAGATCTTCCGCCTCGGGTTTGCGCGCCGAGAGAGCGTTGTCGTCTTCCGCCTCGACGTAATACCGGACGATCGTGCCGGGCGATTGTTGCGGGATGACGCCCCGATAGACGTCGCCGCCTTGATCGGTCATCGTCGCCGTCGAGTAGGTGTCGCCGCCGTCCACGCTATAATAAATAACGGCGTTTTGGATAACCGCGCCTTGCACCCACGGAATCATCGTCGCCTCGACGACGTACTCGGTCGGGTCGTCCGTCTGGTTGGAAATTTCGGTGACGTTGGTGACGATAGGCGGAACGGCGAAGTTGCGCATCACGTCGCTGATACGGAACTCGTCGATATACCCATGCAGCCAGCTCTCGGTCGAAGGCGGTCCCGCCCATCCAATGAATAAGTCGTTCGCGTTCGTAAGCGGCAACGCGCCTTCATATCCTCTGGCGACGAGATCGTAGGTGCCGTACCACACCAGCTCGCGGTTTTCGTCATGAACGAGCGCCGCGATGATTTGCCGAGTCGTGTCGCGCAGATACGCTAAGTGCGCCCACTTGCCCGGTTCGAATACGTTGTTCGCCGTGCTGATGGCGGGGTGGTGCTGGCGATCGCCGGAAACCTCGGTATAAAATCCCACCTGATACTGCCGCGTATTGCCCCACATCTCGACCCAATAGTTGGGCCACCAATACGTGTCCGTGCCCGGCTTCATAATGAACCGAGGAACGCTGCGCCAATCGTCGCCGCCCGTGCCGAACGTAAAGACGTTGACCCATCCTTCCATCGTCCAGTCGCCCGTCAAATCGAGATCGTCGTCGTCGGGCACGTGGATGTAGGTCGAGTCGGAACGGGAGTCGTTCTCGAGGTAAAGCGAAGTCCCCAAGTCCATGAGCGAATCGATGCTATGAGGGATGAAAAAGTACGAGCTCGACGATTTCGCCTCGATGATCGCGTCGTC
Source organism: Ignavibacteriales bacterium (assembly GCA_014727845.1). Taxonomy (GTDB): domain Bacteria; phylum Bacteroidota; class Ignavibacteria; order Ignavibacteriales; family Ignavibacteriaceae; genus WJMR01. Next base: position 475 of record WJMR01000166.1, on the reverse strand, counting down.
GGTCAACGGCGATTCGTTCAAGCCGGCGTTCGACGTGTCGTCGAAATGGAGCAACAGTTTCGTGTGCTCATCAACCGTGTACGGTCCGCCAATGCGCTCGAATTGAGCGTACGACGTTCCCGCAAACGTCGCGCCGAGCGTAACAACGATCAACGCGCGCCGTAACAAATTGTTCATTACCTATCCTCGCTGTTGTGAGTGATTGTTTAATGTGTTTACCTATTGAAAGCTAAATGAATTGATACCGATAACATCCCAATACCGGCAAGATAATACAAAGATTTTAGACCCATTGTCAAGACACTCATTAATATATAAAATAGCCCGAGAGATTTCACCCTCGGGCTATCGCAATTCGAGTGCGCTACTTCAGCAACATCATCTTCATAGTCTTGACGTTGTCGCCCGCTTGCAGGCGGTAGAAATACGCGCCGCCGGCAACCTTCGCGCCCGCGTCGTTACGAGCGTCCCACGT
>WJMR01000165.1 GCA_014727845.1 Ignavibacteriales bacterium | reverse complement strand
CTCGGACATCTCCGACGAGAGTTTCGCGATGATCGATCCGCCCGGAGGAACGACGTGGTACGTGGACGACGACGCGGACGGCGCCGGCGACGGCTCGCAAGCGAGTCCGTACAAGAAACTCGTCGAGGCGTTTTCGGCGGCGAGCGCGGGCGACACGATACTCGTAATGCCGGGCACATACGCCCCCACCTCCTCCCTCAACGGCTTGGATTATCTCGTCCTGATCGCGCCGGAAGGACCGCGCCAAACGGTCGTGAACGGCGCGTCGCTCGCCTCGTGGGGAATCATGGTTAGACAAGGGATGGCAATCAAGGGCTTCCGGTTCGAGAACTTTGCGAGCGGCGCGTTATTGACTCGCGTTTTGACGGAAGCGACGCCCGCGCTCGTTATGGGAAACATGTTCGCGAACAACGGAGTTTCGATAGTCGGACAATCCGACAACCTTATGAGCGCGATCGTCGTGAACAACGTCTTCTTAAAAGGAACCGACACGCAGATGCTCGGCTGTTTCCCCGACGCGTGGATATTCCACAATGTGTTCTACGACAACAACACCGCCGCCAACGCGCTCATAAACCTTACGCCCACGGGCGTTGAGCGCGGGTGGACGGATATCCGCAACAACGTTTTCGTCGGAAATGTCCGAGTTCTCCGAGTTCAGATTGTCCGTCACCACAAATCGTCGATTGCTTCCCGCGAGCGCTCGGCGGAAGAGGAACGAACCCGCCGCCGCGTCCACGTCGTTGGCGAGGAACTCGTAACTTCCTTCGTAGATTTGCACGAACGCCTTATCAACGCCCGACGACCGCCACTTAAGCGGCTCGAACCGATTCGCCGTCGCCTCGTCGAACGGTTCCGGGTCGGTGATTTGCACGAACTTGTTTACGCCCTCGAATCGCGCGAGAGATCCGAACTCGGCGCCCGCCATACCGAGGTTGGGGTGGACGAAGTCGATGTCGGCGATTCGCGAGGCGGTCTGTATCGTCTCCTGATAGGCGAACGTTACGCCTTCGTCCTCGGTGAAGTAGAGGTCGCCGTCGGCGGTTCCCGCCCATCCGTAACGCTTATCCACGAAATGAATCGCCGTAACGTTCTCGCCGGGAAAGACGTTGTCGGTCGCGTTCCACGAATAGCCGCCGTCGGTCGTAAAGAAGAGCGAGTCGGTCTCGCCGACGGCGTAGCCGAGGTTGTTGTCGATAAAACACATATCGTTTAACTGATGGGTCGCGTTCGCCGAAGTCGTCCATGTTAAGCCGTCGTCCTGCGAGAGGAGAAATATTCCGTTTTGGTCGAGCATAACGGCGTCCAAGCCGTTGGTGAGGAAGTGAACGTCGGAGGCGTAAATCGCTCCCGCCGAGGCGCCGGTCGTCCACGACCCGCCCGAGTTGACGCTACTAAAGACGCCGCCCTGCGACGAGATCGCCCACACGTCGGTTTCCGTCTCGAAATCAATGTCGGTTATCGGTTCGGAGATTGCGGGGGAGTGGACGTTCGTCCACGTCGCGCCGCCGTCGGTCGTGCGGAATATTTTCCCCGTCGCCGCTCCGATTAACCCCAAGTTCCTATTGAAAAACTCCACACATGAAGGACCCGTTATGCCCGTCGTGAGCGCGTCCCACGTCGCGCCCGCGTCGGTCGTCCGGAAAATTCCGTCAGAGGCGTCGATCATATATCCGATTTGCGGATCGACGAAATCGACGTCCACAACGTCGTTCGCCGTGCCCGTCGCCACGTTCGTCCACGTTTGTCCGGATACGTTGAGGATAATTGCCAGCGCGAGCGCCGCGCCGTTTCGGAAGGTTCGCATCGCTTTTCCCGTTTCGTTGTCGCAACGTACTACGAGAGCGCCCCGCAATAAAACCAACTCGCCCTATAATATTAGTATAAGAAATATTCCCCAATGATACTATGCGCCGCGTCGTTTGAGATAATAGATCGGGTTGCGTATTTTGAATACCATTCGGATGACTATAGAAAATCACGCGCGGCGCGGTTCGCGCCGAAGGACAAAGAGTAACCGAGAGGGTGCGATGGCTGAATCGTTTCGTAAAAAGATAAAAAGACAACTGGAAATTTTGGGCGCGGCGTTGGACGAGACGTCGGCGTTTAATCGCGACGACGCGGCTTACGAATACGAGGCGACGGTGACGACCATTGACCGCGACCTGAAGGATTTACGCGAATGGGGGATCGACGTCCATTCCCGGAAGAGAGCAACCATCTTTGTCGGGACGCCGATACCCGACGAGACGATACTCGACGCGGTGGCGACCTACTTCTCCTTCCTCTTGGCGGACGCCGCCGCCGACAAGGCGACAAAGCGGCTCGCGAAGAAACACGGCGCTCGGGCGCTCGCGCTCGTCGTCGCGTTGCAAAAGGCGATCAAAGCTCGGCGCGTCGTTCGGTTCGAGTACGCGAAGTCGGGAGAACGGAAGCCGACTGCGCGCGCCGTCGATCCGCTAATGATTTTCGAGCGCGACGGTTCGTGGCGCCTGCTCGGACGCGAGGCGGGGGTCTTCAAGCAATTCATCCTCGAGCGGATCGACGATCTCGAAACGACCGAAAAAACGTTTCGGCGCCCTTCGCAAAAGGCGATCGACGATTTGTTCGAGCATTCGTTTCGGAGTTGGGTCGGGTCGGAAACCATCGACATTACCGTGGCGCTTCGTCCGCCGTGGAACGAGCGCGTCGCGCCCGAGCGCCTGTTCGAGACGCGCCGAGTCGAGAAGCGGGAGGACGGGACGGTCGTTTTCGAGGCGACGGTCAACTCGTTGAGCGAGATAGCAGCTTGGATCGTCGGTTACGGCGAGGGCGTCGAGGCGTTGGCGCCGCCCGAGCTCCGCGAGCGGGTGATCAAGCTCGCCGAAGGGGCGCTCGCCAACTACCGTTGATCGAGGGCGCGACGGACGACCTCGTCGAGCGCCGCGTGGTAGTCCTTCGGTAAATTCTTATACTTCGCCGAGAGCGCCGACTTCACCGCGTCGAAATCTCCGTCGGCGGCGCGTACGTCTCCCTCGATATTCTCAATCCACGCCTCCGCTTTCGCGGCGAGTCGTTCGCACGCTTCGTCGTCGGCGTCCCCCGCTATCGCGTCGATCGCCGCCTCGCGGTCGAATCCCTTCTCGACGTATCGTTTTAAGAACGCGCCCCGCAATCGCTCGGCGACCGCCGTTCTCCCGACGCCCGTCTCTTTCGCCGTCTCGTTGACCGCGCTACGGGCGAAACCTTTCGCTCGGAGCGAATCGAGCGTCGCCTCCTCGACGTCGCCCGCCTCGGCTATTTCCTCGGGAAGATCCCGCAACCGCACCAGCGTCCGTCCGTCGGATTTTGCGAAAACGGCGGCGCGCTTCATCGCCGCCTCGAGTTCGCGGACGTTCCCGCGCCACTCGTGCTCCTTCAACGCCGCGAGGGCGGTCTTCGAGATCGTAAGATCGGGCGACTCTCGCGAGAGGAAGAAGTCGGCGAGCGGCTCGATATCCCGCTTCCGACGGCGCAACGGGGGCAACTCGAACGCGACGACGTTGATCCGATAGTAGAGGTCTTCGCGGAAGTGTTTCTCGGCGACGAGTTTCTTCACGTCCTTGTTGGTCGCGGCGATCACGCGCGCGTCCGTCTTGATCGTCTTCGTCGATCCGACTTTCTCGAACTCGCCGGATTGCAACACGCGGAGCAGCTTGGTTTGGAACGCCTCGGACGTTTCGCCGATTTCGTCGAGGAAGATCGATCCGCCGTTCGCCGCCTCGAAGCGTCCTTTCTTATCGACGACGGCGCCCGTGAACGCGCCCTTGACGTGTCCGAAGAGCTCGCTTTCGAGGAGCGTGTCGGCGAGCGCGGCGCAATTGACGGCGACAAAGGGTCCCTCGCGCCGCTCCGATTCCTCGTGGATGGCGCGGGCGGCGAGTTCCTTACCGCTGCCCGACTCGCCGAGGATAAGCGCGGGGGCGTCGGAGGAGGCGGCTTTCTCGATCGTCGAGATCGCCTTGCGCATCTCCGCGCTTTGATAGACGATGCCGTGATACTGCGCCAAGTCGTCGTCGTCGATCTCGGCGATTTCCTCGTCCTCCCGCTCGCGTTTGCGGAGCGTCTCGACTTCCGCGCGGAGGTCGGCGACGCGTTCCGCGAGCGCGACGTCGGAGGTTCCTTTCGCCGCGCGCGCCTCCAACTCGGCGAGTCGGTCCTCTTTCCGCCCGAGCGATTCTCGCAATCCCGCCGCCTCGGCGTCGCGTTCGTCGAGCGCCTCGCGGTTCTCCGCTATCGCCAATCCGCTCTCCGCCGCCGTCGCCGCGAGAAAGGGGAGGAGGAACCACGAGCCGGCGATGAGGACGTTTCCGAAAATGAACAAGGCGAACCATCCAAAAAGAAGCGCGATCGCCGAGGCGACGAACCACGAGACGCGACGTCGGGGCGCGAGGAACAAGGCAAGCGCGACGGCGAGGAGCGCGGCGAGCGGACGCGACGGGGCGATCCATGCGTCGATCAATCCCTCGTCGGCGAGTAAATTATCAAGCGCGAAGGCGTGAAGCGCGAGACCGGGGACGCGTTCGTCGAAGGTTCCGGGCGCGGTCGTTGCGACGTCGGGCGCGACGACGCCCGCCAAGACGATCGCGCCGTCGAGCGCGTCGAGTCGCGCGTCCTCTTGCTCGGCGAGTCGGAGG
>WJMR01000164.1 GCA_014727845.1 Ignavibacteriales bacterium | reverse complement strand
GACGTGGCGGGCGCCGACGAGGCGAAGTACGAACTCGAGGAGGTCATCGAATTTCTGAAGGAGCCCTCGAAGTTCCAAAAGCTCGGCGGCAAGATTCCGAAGGGCGTGTTGCTCTTGGGACCTCCGGGAACGGGCAAGACGCTCTTGGCGCGCGCGGTCGCGGGCGAGGCGGGCGTTCCGTTCTTCTCGATCTCCGGCGCCGACTTCGTCGAGATGTTCGTCGGCGTGGGCGCCTCGCGCGTGCGCGACCTGTTCGAGCAGGGCAAGCGCAACGCGCCGTGCATCATCTTCATCGACGAGATCGACGCGGTCGGTAGGCATCGAGGCGCCGGTTTGGGCGGCGGACACGACGAACGCGAGCAAACGCTGAACCAGTTGCTCGTGGAGATGGACGGCTTCGAGCAGAACAGCGGCGTGATCATTATCGCGGCGACGAACCGTCCCGACGTGCTCGACCCCGCGCTTCTGCGCCCGGGCAGGTTCGACCGCCAAGTCGTCGTCGATCGACCCGACGTGCGCGGCAGAGAAGGCATCCTCCGCGTCCACACCCGAAAGATTCCGCTCGACGACAACGTGAACCTCAAGGATTTGGCGCGCGGCACGCCGGGATTGGCGGGCGCCGAGTTGGCGAATCTCGTGAACGAGGCGGCGCTCTTGGCGGCGCGCGACAACAAAGCCGCCGTCGATATGCGAGACTTCGACGAGGCGAAGGACAAGGTGCTGATGGGCATGGAGCGCAAGTCGCTCATCATCTCCGACGAGGAGAAGAAGACGACCGCCTACCACGAGGTCGGGCACGCGCTCGTCGCGATGAAGTTGCCGGACTTCGATCCCGTGCACAAGGTCACCATCATTCCGCGCGGCAGAGCGCTCGGCGTTACGGCGCAGTTGCCGATCGACGAGAAGCACAACTACAGCGCGGAGTTCCTGCGGAAGAAAATTATGTTCGCTTTGGGCGGACGCGCCGCCGAGGATTTAATCTTCAAGCAATTCACCACGGGCGCGGGCAACGACATCGAGCGGGCGACGGGCGTCGCGCGGAAGATGGTCTGCGAGTGGGGAATGAGCGAGAAGCTCGGACCGCTCGCCTTTGGCGCGAACCAAGAGGAGATCTTCCTCGGCAAGGAGATCCAACGCTCGCAGAACTACTCTCAGCAAACCGCGATCGAGATCGACGAGGAGATCCGCGGGCTCGTGGTCGGGTGTTACGAAGACGCGAAGAAGATCTTGGAGGAGAACCTCGAGCTCTTGCACAGGATTTCCGACGAGTTGCTCAAGCGCGAGTCGCTCGATAAGGAGGAACTCGACGCCTTGTTGCGCGGCGAGGAGTTGCCGCCGCTCGCCGACGTCAAGAACGGCGAGGAAGTGCCGGCGCACGTCAAACGCTTAATGAAGAACAAATCCGGTAAAGGCGACGACGATGACGACGCCGAACGAGGCGACGAGGACGGCTCGGACGACGAGTAACGACGCCGACAACATCGACTATAAAAGCGAGCTCGCGCGGAAGGGAATCCACCTCGCCGGCGTGCTCATTCCGCTTGTCTATTATTTCATCGAGTGGGAGACGGCGCTTGTTCTTATCGGGTCGCTGACGCTCCTCTCGCTCCTGATCGAGTGGGCGCGCTTTCGCTCGCCGTGGTTCGGTCGCTTGTTCAATCGGCTTTTCGGCGTGATGCTCCGCAAACACGAATCCGACGAGAAGAAGAAGACCTTCAGCGGCGCCACGTTCGTCTTTATCGGCGCGTTCGTCACCATCCTCCTCTTCCCGAAAGTGATCGCCATTCCGGCGCAGATTCTCGTCGTCTTGGGCGACAGCTCGGCGGCGTTGGTTGGGCGGAAGATCGGCAAGACGCCGTTCCTCTTTAAGTCGCTCGAAGGCACGCTCGCCTTTATCGTCTTCGGCTATCTCGGAACCATGCTGGCGCCGAAGCTGACGGGCTCGCCGATCGAGTTCGCGATCGTCGGCGCGGGCGCGGTGGTCGCGGCGATCGCCGAGAACGTCGGCGTCTTCATCGACGACAACCTCCTCGTTCCGACGCTCTCCGGCTTGACGATGTGGCTGCTCTACAATCTTCTGATGCCCGGCGTTCCGCTCGACTTACCCGGCGTTCCCGGCTAAACCCGACGCCGCTCCCCCCTCTTGGGAACTTTTCCGCCGCTTGCGAGTATATAAGTAATGTGGTAGTATTGTTTATTCGGACGCGCGCGGCTTGGTTCGACGCACGCGGCGCGCAAAACAAGGGTATGACTATGCAGCGAAAGAAATCGGATCGTATGATTGCGCGACGTTCGGCGACGGCGTTCGTCGTTATCGCGCTCGTCGCCGCGTTTGGCGCGTGCGAAACGAAGGAACGCGCGAAGGGATTGGAGGACGAGGTCGTCGTCGTGGCGGATTCCTCCGTCTTCTCGGAAACCGAGGAGGCGTTGCGGCAAGTCTTCGAGCAAACCATCATCACGCCGCAAGAAGAGAAACTCTTCAAGATTATCGAATCGGATTTCCGCGGCTTCAATCACTTCAAGGAACACAAGAGCGTCGTGATGGTCGGGGCGTTGGATATGGAGAGCGACTTGACGTCGTTCCTGAAATCCACGCTCGACTCGGGCGCGTTGGCGCAAATCCGCGAGGAGTCGGGCGCCGTGATCGTCCGCAAAGACGTATGGGCGCGCGAGCAGGCGGCGATTTTCATCGTCGCGCCGACCGTCGCCGAGCTCGAGTTCAAGATTCTGCAGAACGCCGATCGGCTTCTTTACGCCGTGCAAAAGGCGTCCGACGAGCGCCTGTTGGCGACGATCTATAATCCGAAATACGAGAACAAGGCGATACAAGGACACTTGCTGAAGGAATACGGCTGGACGATTTTCGCGCAGCTCGATTTCCGCTTGGCGATGGATCGCCCAGAGGACAACTTCGTGTGGTTGAGGCGCGGCGTGAACACCGACGCCGAGCGGTGGGTCTTCGTGCATTGGATCGAGAACGGAACGCCGGCGTATTTCAATCTCGATAGCGTCGTCGCCCTACGGAACCGCGTGACGGAGAAGTTCTATCGCACGTCGGACAATCGGTATTACGTCGAGATCGCCGACGAGGCGCTCACGAGTCGGGAGGCGAACTTCAACGAGCGATACGCCCTCTTTACGCAGGGCTTGTGGCGGATGACCGACCGCTATATGGGCGGTCCGTTCGTGAACTATATATTTATCGACGAGAAGACGGGGCGACTCTATATGCTCGACGGGTCGATCTTCGCGCCGAAGTACACCAAACGCAACCTGATTCACCAGATCGACGTGATGCTACAGTCGTGGCGCGGCGAGTACGAGTTGAGCGAGGGTCGGAAGGAGACGCTGCTCGAGGCGGCGAAGGAGTTTGTTCCGAACGAGTAGATAACCGTTCGTTCACAATCGGGAGCGGGTTATGACGAACGCGCGCGGCGCGGTGTTGTTGGCGGCGGGGCTGCTCGTCGCGTGGTCGGGGTGCGAGCCGACGGAGAAGGCGATCGACTATGATCGGACGTTCTATCGGTTGGAGGCGCGGATCGAACCGGCCGAGCGCCTGGTGGAAGTCGAGGGATTGATTCATTTCGTCGCGCCGAGGAACGATTGCGGAAACGGTCGCTTTCTGCTTAATCGGAACGCGCGGCTCGAGAGTTTCTTAAGCGAGCGGGTGAAGGGGTATCGGTTCGACACGCGGGCGCGGGTGGATCCGCCGTCGGCGGGGGCGATCTACTTCGCCTTTCACGAGCCGCTCGACTCCGGCGAGTCCGTCCCCATCCGCGTCGTCTATCAAATGTATTTGCCCGCGGGCGATTCGGTCGCCGACTTCCGCCTGAACGACCAGTGGGGCGAATTGAACCGTCGGTCGTCGTGGTTCCCGATCTCGCCGGAAACGGGTCCGTTCGCCTTCGAGCTGACGCTTTCGCTCCCCGAGGGCTATCAAGCGCGGTCGAACTGCGCTTACACGTTCCGAGGGGAGGAATGGGTCTTCCGCTCGGAGCTGCCCGCCGAGGATATTCCGCTGTTTGTTTCGCGCGACTTGCGCACCACGCAACTCAATCGTCGCGATCTCCGCGCGCGCGCGCACTACGCCACGCTCGAAGATTCGACGGCGGACCGCATGGTCGTCGATCTCTCCGAAACGCTTCACGATCTCCGCAAGCGATTCCCGCGTCACGCGCCGACGGCGTGGACGACGACCGCGGCGCCGAGGAAGGGCGCGTCCTACGCGGCGCGCGGGCTGTTCGTCTTGGCGGGCGCGTCGGATTCTATGTACGCCGCCGAGCGCGAGAAGATTATCGCGGCGTACGCCGAGGAGGCGACGTCGCGGATGTTCGAGCGGTCGGGAGCCGACGAGGAGGTCGTCGAGGCGTTGTCGGCGGCGGTCGCGGCGCGGACGGTTCGCACGATGTTCGGCGAAGCGCGATATCGGTCGCGGGTGGATTCACTCGAGGCGATCGTCGAATCGGAGGCGGCGATCGCAAACTACGGTTTCCGTTCCGAGAGGGACGCGCGGGCTAAGGCGAGAGCCGCGCTCGCGGCGCTCGAGTTCGCCGAAGAGGTCGGCGAGCGGCGGTTCACGCTCCTCTGCGAGCGGGCGCTCCAATCGGGCGGCGCGACGCTCGAAACGCTCGGCGCCCAAGCGAGCGAGATCGCGGGCGAGGAACGAACGTTCGATTTCCGACAATAAAAAACCCCCGCCGTTCGGGCGAGGGTGGAAAATACGAGGAAGGGCCCGCGTTTAGCGTTTCGGCATAAGCGCGCCGATCCACGACGCGAGCGCGCCGGGGCTCCGAGTCTGGAGGAATATCTTGCCGGGACCCGTGAGGTGGCACACGAGACCTTCGCCGCTAAGTAGCGTCGATTTCCAGCTCCCGACTTTCTTTACTTCGTATTTCACGCCGTCTTCCCACGCGACCATATGGCCCGTGTCCACGACGTACTTTTGACCTTCCGTGAGCGTCAGCTCGTGAAGCGCGCCGTAGCTGGCGAAAAAGACGCTACCCGTGCCCGACGCCTTGAGAACGAAGAGACCCTCTTTCGAGAAGAAGGTTTTTGCGCCGCCGAATTTCGTGTCGATCTCGATATCGGGCGAAGACGCCATATACGCGCCGCCCTGCGCGAAGACGGTTTGGTTCGAGAGCTTCATCTCGATGATGTCGCCCGGATAACTCGGCGCGAGGGTGAGCTCGCCGGGACCGCCCGTCGGTTTGAAATTGTTGATGAACAAGCTTTCGCCGCCGAGCACGCTTTTCTTAAGCGCGCCGAAGACGCCGCCGCCGGACATCTTGGTCTCCATCTCGATATTGCCGGACATCGAAACCATCGCGCCGGCTTCGGCTTTCATGGTCTCGCCGTCGTCCATCGTAAGTTTAAGCATCGAGAAGGAAGGGCGATATAGCACTTCGGAGTTCATACTACCTCCTAATTGAGGTTGTGGGGGATAGGGCGCGACTTTGCGTCGCGTGAGTTTTTCGAATAAGCATTTCGAGCCGTTACGCCCCGCTCGGTACGAGAGAAAATACAGAAAAAATCCTTAAAAGGAAATCTACCGTCGAGTATATTGCTCGCGTTAGAAAGGGAGGTTGACGGGCTTATAGACGTTGCCGTCGATCGGACACGGAATCGAGGGATCGTATTTTTTCGTGAGGTAGATATGCGCCGCGTTAACGTCTTCCTCGGGCACGCTCGCCCACGTAACGTAGAGCGTGTTCTTGAGGATATTTTCCTGGATGGCGTGACTCTGGCGGTTGGCTTTTATCTTTTCGCGCAACTTACCTTTGCCGACGTAGATAACGTTTTTCTTTTTCCGCAATTCGTTCCAGACGAGGAAGACGCCGTAGAGGTCGTCGAAATGGGGGTCGTCGAGCGGCACTCGATTGAACGTACACCATTTGCCGCCTTTGCAATACATCCACTTAACGAACATGAAAACCCTACCGAGAATTTGAACATACGCGACGCTCGCTTGGAGCGGGAGCGCCGATGGAACTTGACGACCCATAAAATAGTTAATTCCAAGAGGAAAGGGAATAGTAACAATACGCTAATTCTACGTAGAACGTTTTGCGGAACGGAGAACCACGTAGAACGTTTTGCGGAACGGAGAACCGTTCGCGGTTGCGCGCGTCCGAATCCGAGAGCGAGAATTGTTTGATTGATTCTCAAGGCGCCATTCTTTATATTACACGTTCTTGTAGCGTTTTATTATGAAGATCAAGATATCCAATCTCGAAGAAGGCGTTCACCGCCTTTTTTTTGAGGGAGCGGTCGAGGAGATCGGGCTCGGCGAGCCGTTCTTCGACGACTACGAGCTCGACGTTGAGATCGACAAGTCGGCTCGACAAGTGGTTGTTGACGCGACCTTGCGCTTAGAGGCGAAATTGGTTTGCGATCGATGCGGCGAGGAGTTCGTTCACGACGTGGAGGCGCCGTTCGAGTTGGCGTTCCTTTTTGGAGAGGAGCCGACCGACGACGAGAACGCGCGCGCGCTTCCCTACGACGCCGATTGGATCGACGTGGGCGAAGACCTCTACGACTACGCCGCGCTCGCGCTTCCGATGCGACAACTGTGCGACGAGGCGTGCGAGGGGTTGTGCCCGAAGTGCGGCGTCAACTTGAACGAGCGGAAGTGCGACTGTCGAGACGACGAGATCGATCCGCGATGGAGCCCCTTGTTGGAGCTCAAAAAAAGAATGGAAAACAACTGACGGCGCCGATCGTCGCCGGGTAATTTATCAACGAGAAAACGAAGAAACGATGGCTCATCCAAAACGTAAAATCTCGAAATCGCGTCGGGATAAAAGACGAACGCACTATAAGGCGACGGCTTCGACGGTAACGTCGTGCGCGAACTGCGGCGAAATGAAACTCACCCACCGCGCTTGCCCCGCGTGCGGCTACTACGCGGGCCGTTCCATGTTCATCCCGAAACGATAACTCTACGCTATTAGTATGACGAAACGCCCGAACGAGCGCAAGAAACCGATCGTCGGCGTGGACGCGATGGGCGGGGATTTTGCGCCCGTCAGCGAGGTCGAGGGCGCGTTGCTGGCGCGCGAGGCCTTCCCCGACATCGACATCGTGCTCGTCGGACGACGAGGCGAGATCGAGAAAACCCTCGGCGATAGGGAAGCGTTTACCGTCCACCACGCCGAGGACGTAGTCGAGATGCATGAGGCGCCCGTCCAAGCCGTGAGGAGCAAGCCCGACTCGTCGTTGGTGCGCGGTATGCGATTGCTTAAAGAGCGGGAGATCGACGCGTTCGTCTCCGCCGGCAACACCGGCGCCACGCTCGCCGCCGGCGCGTTCGTCCTTGGAAGAACTCCGGGCGTCGAGCGACCAACGATGGGCAGCGTCATCCCCACGATTAAAGGCGTCACGATGATCTTCGACGTCGGCGCCGCCGTCGATTCCAAAGCCAACCACCTCGTCTCCTACGCCGCGATGGGTTCGGTGTATTTCCGCGAGATCCTCGGCGTCGATAATCCCTCCATCGCCCTGCTCAGCGTCGGAGAGGAGCGTTCGAAGGGGAGCGAGGCGGTGAAAGCCGCCTACGAGCTGCTCGAACAAAGCGATCTGAATTTTATCGGCAACGTCGAGGGACGCGACGTCCTTTCGGCGAAAGCCAACGTAGTCGTCTGCGACGGCTTCACGGGAAATATTCTTCTGAAATTCGCCGAGAGCATTCCCGCTTTCTTGAAGGATACGCTGAGAGGCTTCGCGGAAACGGGGTTCCTCAATAAGCTAAAAGCCGGCTTTATGGCGCCGACGCTCAAGAAAATGTTTAACCAATTGAATTACGAGGAGCACGGCGGCGTGCCGTTGCTCGGCGTGGACGGCGTCGCGATCATCGGACACGGATCGGGATCGCCGAAGGCGGTCGCGAATATGATCCGACGCGCCAAAGAAATGGTGGAGGCGGACGTCGTAAGGAAAATCAGCGACGCCGCGAAACGTTACGAACAACAGGAATCCGCGTAAGATGACCGACAAAAAATTACGAGCGACGATAACCGGCGTCGGGATGTACGTTCCCGACAAAGTTCTGGACAATAAATACTTCGAGTCGATCGTGGAGACGAACGACGAGTGGATCACCTCGCGCACGGGTATTAAAGAACGCCGCGTTCTCGAGAACGGCGCCACGAGCGATCTCGCCGCTCGCGCCGTCGATGATTTGCTGAAAAGCAAAAACATGTCCGCCGAGGAAATCGACCTTATTATCGTCTCGACGATCACCCCCGATATGTTTTTCCCTTCCACGGCGTGCGTGGTGCAGCGGAAAGTCGGGGCGAAGAACGCGTGGGGATTCGATCTCTCCGCCGCCTGTTCGGGATTCGTCTTCGGATTGGAGACCGCCGCGAGCTTTATCGAATCCGGGAAATACAAGAAGGTCGTGCTTGTCGGCGCGGATAAGATGAGCGCCATCACCGACTATACCGACCGGAACACGTGCATCCTCTTCGGCGACGCCGCTTCGGCGGTTCTGCTCGAACCGACCGAGGATTTATCCTACGGTTTGCAAGACTCCGTGCTCTACTGCGACGGAACGGGCGAGGACGCGCTCCATATGCTCGGCGGCGGAAGCCGCAACCCCGCCACCCACGAGACGGTGGACGAAAAGATGCACTATATTTACCAAGACGGCAGGGCGGTTTTCAAAGTCGCCGTGGTGGGTATGGCCGACGCCGCCGTCGAGATTTTAGAGCGGAACAATTTGAAGCGAGAGGATATATCCTTCCTCGCGCCGCACCAAGCCAATATGCGGATCATCAACGCCACCCGCGATCGGCTCGGCTTGCAAAACGATCAAGTGATGGTCAACATCCACAAATACGGCAACACCACCGCCGCCACGATTCCCCTCGTGGTAACCGAATACTATCGCGCCGGCAAGGTGAAAAAAGGGGACAAGCTCGTCTTCGCCGCCTTTGGCGGGGGCTACACGTGGGGCGCGCAATATATTGTTTGGAGTATAGATTAGTATGGGCAAACGCGCCGCGCTTTTTCCCGGACAGGGATCGCAATACGTCGGAATGGCGAAGGACCTCTTCGAGCAAAGCGTCGAAGCCAAGGAGATGATCCAAACGGCGGACGACGCCGCGGAGACGAACCTTTCGCACATTATGTTCAACGGGCCGGAAGAGTCCCTCAAGCGAACCGAGTACACGCAACCCGCGATCTACGCGCACAGCGTCGTGGTCGCGTCGCTCGTACGTCGGTTGGAATTCGACGGCGCGGCGGGGCACTCGCTCGGGGAATACTCGGCGCTCACGTTCGCCGGCGCCGTGCAGTTTCGCGACGCGGTGAAGCTCGTCCGGCTACGCGGGTTGGCGATGCAGGACGCGGGCGAGAAGAACAAAGGCGCTATGGCGGCGATCATCGGTATGGAGCGAGAGCCGCTCGAAGCCGCGTGCGAGAAGGCGTCGGAAGCGGGCGTCGTGCAATGCGCGAACTTTAACTCGCCCGGGCAGATCGTTATCTCCGGTTCCGTCGAGGGCGTGAAACGCGCGATGGAATTGGCGAAGGAAGCGGGCGCGCGGATGGTGAAAGAACTCGTCGTATCCGGCGCGTTCCACTCGCCGTTGATGGAGCCGGCCCGCGAGACGCTCGAGAAGGCGCTCGCCGAGGCGAACCTCTACGACGCGCGGATACCCGTGTACGCCAACGTAACCGCGAAACCGAACGCCGACAAGGAGACGACGCGCGAGCTTCTCGCCAAGCAGCTCACCGCGCCGGTTCGATGGGAGGAGACGATCCGCAATATGCTCGACGACGGTTTCGACGAGTTCGTCGAGATCGGTCCGGGCAAAGTATTGCAGGGGCTGGTCAAACGAATAGACCGCTCCGCGACGACGTTCGGAATAGAAACCTTTGAACAACTCGGCGACTATCGGTAGCGCCGAACGATCCTAAACGAGCGATAGGGAACGACTATGAGATTGGAAGGCAAACGCGCGCTGGTGACGGGCGGCACCCGAGGCATCGGCAAAGCGATCGTCGAGAAATTATTGGACGAGGGCGCCCGCGTGGCGTTCACGTATCGGAGCTCCGCCGACGAGGCGAAGAGGATCGAGGAGGCGGCGAGCGCCGCGGGCAAAGAGGCGGTCGGGTTCCAAGCCGACGCCGCCGACTTTACGCGCGCCGTCGAGGTCGTCGATCAAGTCGTCGAGAGATTCGGCGGATTGGAGGCGCTCGTCAACAACGCGGGCGTCACGAAAGACGGCTTACTGATGCGGATGAGCGAAGAGGATTTTAACGCCGTCGTGAGCGCCAATCTCAACGGCGTGTTTAACTACGTTAAGGCGGCGCTCAAGCCGATGATGGGCGCGCGCTACGGCAGGATCGTCAACGTCTCGTCGGTCGTCGGGTTGATCGGCAACCCCGGGCAGGCGAACTACGTCGCCTCGAAGGCGGGCATTATCGGATTCACCAAGTCCGTCGCTCGCGAACTGGCGGCGCGGAACGTGACGGCGAACGTCGTCGCGCCGGGATTCGTCGAGACCGATATGACGGGCGCGCTGAACGATAAGCAACGCGAGGCGATTCTCTCGGGCGTGCCGATGAAGAAAGCCGCGCAACCCAAGCATATCGCCGACGCCGTCGCCTTCCTCGCCTCCGACGAGGCGGAATACGTGACGGGACAAACGCTCGCGATCGACGGCGGCATGACGATGCAATAATATATATTGTCGGAAAAATTGTAACGCGCGATAGTTAAAAACCAAAACACAAATCAATCAAGGGAGTTCGCTATGGAAGTCGAAGCGAAAGTAAAAGAGATCATCGTCGATAAACTCGGCGTCGAAGAATCGCAAGTAAAGCCCGAAGCGTCTTTCACGAACGACTTGGGCGCCGACTCGTTGGACATCGTCGAGTTGGTGATGGGTTTCGAGAACGCGTTTAATCTCTCGATTCCCGACGAGGACGCCGAGAAGATCGGCACCGTCGGCGACGCGATCAAGTATATCGAAGAGAAAGCCAACGGTTAACGATTAGAGAATAGGGAAAGAGCTCTCGGGCTTTTTCCCTTCTTTCTCGGACCGACGAACTCCGTCGGTCGGCGGATCATCGCGATGGAAAGAAAACGAGTCGTAATTACGGGATTAGGGACGGTCAGTCCCGTCGGGTCGAACGTCGAGACGTTCTGGAAAAGTTTGACGACGGGTAAAAGCGGAATCGCGCCGATAACGCGCTTCGACGCATCGAACCATTCCACCAAATTTGCGGGCGAAGCGAGCGACTTCGACGAACTCGACTACCTTGATCGGAAGAACGCGAGGCGAATGGATCGCTTCACGCATTTCTCCATCGCCGTCGCCTCCCAAGCGATCGAGGACGCGGGCGTCGATCTCGGCGCGATCGATCTGAATCGCTTCGGCGTTCTGTGCGGATGCTCGGTCGGCGGCATCGAAACGTTTCAGCGATTCACCGAGGACCACGTCCGGTTAGGCGATCCGAAAAAAGTCAATCCGTTCTTCGTCACCATGTTTATACCCGACATCGCGTCGGGACGTATTTCCATCGAGTTCGGTTTGAAGGGACCGAACTACTCGACCTCGTCGGCGTGCGCCACGAGCGCGCATGCGATCTCCGACGCGTTGATGCTCATCCAGCGCGGAGCGGCGGATATGATGTTGGCGGGCGGCGCCGAGGCGCCGATCACCGACCTCGGCGTGGCGGGCTTCAACGCGATGCGCGCGCTCAGTCTTCGCAACGACGCGCCCGAGAAGGCGTCGCGACCGTTCGATACAGACCGCGACGGATTCGTCATCGCCGAAGGCGCGGGCATGCTTATGCTCGAGACGCTCGACCACGCGCTCGAGCGTGGCGCGAAGATATACGCCGAGCTGTTGGGCTTCGGAAACACCGCCGACGCGCACCACATCACCGCGCCAAGCCCCGACGGCGAGGGCGCCGCGCGCGCGATGACGATGGCGCTCCAAGACGCCGGCGTCGCGCCCGAGGATATCGACTACCTCAACGCGCACGGCACATCCACCCCCTACAACGATCCGACCGAAACCAAGGCGATTAAAACCGCGTTCGGAGAGCACGCCAAAGCGCTCGCGATTAGCTCGACGAAATCGATGACGGGGCATCTGCTCGGCGCGGCAGGCGCCGTCGAGGCGGTGGCGACGACGCTCGCCGTCAAGCGCGGTGTTATTCCCCCGACCGTCAACCTCGATAATCCCGACCCCGAGTGCGATCTCGACTATACGCCGAACGTCGCCGTCGAAAAAGAAATACGCGCGGCGATTAGCAACGCGTTCGGATTCGGCGGCCACAACGCGTCGTTGGTGTTTAAGCGTTATAAGGAGTAGGCGTGCTTGATTGGTTTGCTCGGCGATTCCAAAAAAGAGACGCTAAAAAGCGGCTTGGAAAACGACGCCTGCAAGCCATAGAAGAGATCGTCGGACGACGACCGAACGAGTTTGAAATCTACGTGCATGCGCTCACCCACCGCTCCCATCTCGACGGCGGCGAGTTCGCCGTCTCCAACGAACGCCTCGAATATCTCGGCGACGCCGCGCTCGGATTGATCGTCGGCGAACACCTCTTCCACCGCTACCCCCGCACGATGGAGGGCGATCTCACCAAGATGCGATCGAATCTCGTCAACACGGAGAACCTCTTCCGCGTCGCCAAAAAGATCGACCTCTTCTCGCTCCTCTTCATCCACGACGATTTGATCTCGAGCGGACGCGTCGGTTTCCGGAGTATACTCGCCGACGCGATGGAGGCGCTTATCGGAGCGGTCTATCTGGATTGCGGCGCCGACGTTGCGCGCGACTTTGTCGTCAAGCGGATCGTCGAACCCTCGCTCGCCGCGGGCGTGCACCTCGACGATAAGAATTATAAAAGCCAACTCTTGGA
Source organism: Ignavibacteriales bacterium (assembly GCA_014727845.1). Lineage (GTDB taxonomy): Bacteria > Bacteroidota > Ignavibacteria > Ignavibacteriales > Ignavibacteriaceae > WJMR01. Next base: position 28,507 of record WJMR01000164.1, on the reverse strand, counting down.
ATATTTGCAAGCCATTAACGGCGACTCCCCGCGCTATCGCGTCGTGAAGGAGGAGGGTCCCGAGCACGAGCGCCTCTTTACCGTCGAGGCGGTGGTGAACGATAAGCGACTCGGGGAGGGCGTCGGGAGGAACAAGAAAACCGCCGAGCAACGGGCGGCGAAGTCCGCGCTCAAATCGCTCATCGAACTTGAAAAGCGCGGCGACGATATCGAGGATCTCGACGAGACCGAGATCGGCGTCGCCGGAGACGAATAGAAAGGAAGACCCATGAACGTAGTGGACACGAGCAACGAGTTTATCAAACGACACGTCGGTCCGACCGAAGAAGAGACGAAGAAGATGTTGGCCGCCGCGGGCGCGACAAGCTTAGAGGAGTTGATCGATCAAACGATCCCCGAGACGATCCGACTGAAGGAGCCGCCGACGTTGCCCGAACCGATTTCTGAAGCCGCGTGGCTCGATCACATCCGCGCCGTCGCCGAGAAGAACGTTCTCTCGAAGACCTACATCGGGATGGGGTGGTATCCGACTATTACGCCGCCCGCGATTCAACGGGCGATTCTCGAGAACCCGGGGTGGTACACTTCCTACACGCCCTACCAAGCGGAGATATCGCAGGGCCGCCTCGAGGCGATGATGAATTTCCAAACCGCGACCGCCGAGTTGACCGGTTTGCCGATCGCCAACGCTTCGCTGCTCGACGAATCGACCGCCGTCGCCGAAGCGATGATTATGTTCTACGGCAAGAGCAAGAACAAGAAGGCGACGAAATTTTTTGTGGACGCGGACGTTTTTCCGCAAACGTTGGCGACGCTCGAATCCCGCGCCGAACCGCGCGGCCTCGACTTGGTCGTCGGTGATTATCGCGCCGCCAAACTCGACGAATCCTTCTTCGGCGCGTTCGTTCAATATCCGAGCGGTACGGGCGCGATCAACGATTACCGCGAGTTCGTCGAGCGCGCGCACGAGGCGAAGGTCTTCGTCTGCTTCGCCGCGGATCCGCTGAGCTTGGCGATCCTCGCGCCTCCCGGATCATTCGGGGCGGACGCGGTCGTCGGCTCTTCGCAACGGTTCGGCGTTCCCCTCGGTTTCGGCGGACCGAGCGCCGCGTTCTTCGCGACGACCGACGCGTTCAAGCGGAACGTTCCCGGGCGAATTATCGGACTGTCCAAGGATAGCGCGGGCAATCCCGCCTATCGGATGGCGCTCCAAACGCGCGAGCAACACATCCGACGCGAGAAGGCGACGAGCAACATTTGCACCGCGCAGGCGCTTCTCGCTTCGATGGCGGGAATGTACGCCGTCTATCACGGTCCCGAAGGACTTCGCGCAATCGCCGAACGTACGCACCTGCTCGCGCGCGCGCTGGATAAGGGCGTCCGCGCACTCGGGTTCGAGCAAGTCAACGAGCGCTACTTCGACACGCTACAAATTAAAACGGGCGACGAGGCGACGCGCGATAAAATAATTGCAACGGCGCGGAAGCGATTAATCGATCTTCGCGCGTTCGAGGACGACCGCGTCGGGGTTTCGATGAGCGAAGTCGATACGCCGAGCGACGTCGCGGCGTTGGTGGAGGTCTTCGCCGACGCCGTCGGTAAGAAGGTCGATTGGGACGTCGAGTCGTCGCTCGCCGACGTAGAAGAGGTCCTTCGCCCCGAGGATCGGCGAGACGACGAGTATATGTCGCAGGGCGTTTTTAAGAACTACCGCTCGGAAACGGAATTGATGCGTTACGCGAAGCGACTCGAGAACAAAGACCTCTCGCTCACGCGCACGATGATTCCGCTCGGCAGTTGCACGATGAAACTCAACGCCGCCTCTCAACTCTTCAGTATAACCTTGCCGAAGATCGCGGGGATCCATCCTTTCGCGCCCGAGGAGCGGTGGCGCGGTTATCGCGAGATTATCGACGAGCTGGGCGCGGCGCTCGCGGAGTTGACCGGATTGCCCGGCGTAAGTTTTATGCCCAACTCCGGCGCGCAAGGAGAATTCGCGGGGCTGTCGCTTATCCGCGCCTACCATCGGAGTCGAGGCGAGGAAAGGCGAAACGTCGCGTTGATTCCCGCCTCCGCGCACGGCACCAACCCCGCGAGCGCGGTGATGGCGGGTATGGAAGTCGTCGTCGTGAAGACGGACGAGAACGGAAACATCGATCTCGACGACTTACGCGAGAAGGCGGAGGCGCGAAAGGATACGCTCGCCGCCGCGATGATCACCTACCCCTCGACGCACGGCGTATTCGAGCGGAACATTCTCGACGTGACGAAAACCGTCCACGACAACGGCGGGCAGGTTTACCTCGACGGCGCAAACATGAACGCGATGACGGGGCTCTCCTCGATCGCGGCGATCGGCGGAGACGTGTGCCATCTGAACTTGCACAAAACGTTCGCCATACCCCATGGCGGCGGAGGTCCGGGCGAGGGACCGATCTGTTGCGCCGAGCATCTGAAGCCGTTCCTCCCGACCCATCCCGTCGTGAAGACGGGCGGCGAACGTGGCGTTCCCGCCGTCGCGGCGGCGCCTTTCGGCAGCGCGAGCATCCTGCCGATCTCGCTCGGCTACATCAAAACGCTCGGAACCGCGGGACTGACGCGGGCTACGCGGTACGCCGTGCTGAACGCCAACTATATCAAGGCGAAACTCAAGGACAAGTACGACGTCCTCTACACGGGCAAGAACGACCGCGTCGCGCACGAGTTGATCTTCGATATGCGCGAGTTCAAGCGAACGGCGAATCTCGAGGTGGAGGATTTCGCGAAGCGCCTGATCGACTACGGCTTCCATGCCCCGACGGTTTCGTTCCCCGTGCCGGGCTCGCTGATGGTCGAACCCACCGAGAGCGAATCGCTCGCCGAGTTGGATCGCTTTGTCGAGGCGATGTCTCTGATACGCGAGGAGGCGCGGGAGATCGAGGAGGGGAAGGCGGACAACGAGGACAACCTCTTGAAGCGCGCGCCGCACACCGCCGAAACGGTAATCGACGGCGAGTGGACGCGACCATACGATAAAGTTCGCGCCGTCTATCCGACCGACGACGCGCGGAAGAACAAGTATTGGGTTCCCGTCGGGCGCATCGACAACGCCTACGGCGACCGAAACCTCGTGTGTTCGTGCGATCCGACGAGCGCCTACGAAGAGATGAATTAATCGATAGAAGAAAGGAGAGCCGAATGGACGCATGCGCCATACTCGAAAAAGCGAAGAAGATAGCCGTGATCGGGATATCCGACAAGCCCGACCGCGACAGCGGAAAGATCGCGAACTACTTGGCGCGTCACGATTACGACGTCGTAGGCGTGCATCCGAAACTTGAACGGGTGGGCGAGATCGACGTGTATCCGAGCGTCTCGGCGCTACCCGAGCGCGTCGATATCGTTGACGTGTTCGTGCGCGGAGACCGGCTCGACTCGATGATCGACGAGATCGTCGAACACAAACCGAAGACGGTGTGGCTACAACTCGGGGTTCACAACGACGCCGCGGTCGAGGCGTTCGAGAAGGCGGGGATAACCGTGTCGCAAGATCGGTGCATCTTCGTCGAGCATAAGAACTGCTTCGGATAGGAGGGCGTTATTCGCTCGCGTCGGCGTCCGGCGCGGGTTTCTCGTCGTCCTTCTTCTCCGGCGGCTCGGGGAGTCTGCCGTAGAGCATCGCCATATCGCGGTATTCGGCGGAGAGATTTTCCCACACGCGATCCCACGTCAAGCGCCACGTCCAGTTGCCTTGCGGCGCGCCGGGTGTGTTCATCCGCGCCTCGGAGCCGAGGTGGAGGAGGTCCTGCATCGGAACGACGGCGAAGGCGGCGACGGAACGATACGCCGCGCGGATCATTTCGGAGGCGGCGTTTTCGGGCGAGCAGTTGAAGTAGCGCAACACGTGCTCGAATTGGCTCGGTTCGTTGCGCCTCGCTTTTTCCAAAAAGCCGACGGTCGTGTCGTTGTCGTGCGTTCCCGTGTAAATCACCGAGCGCTCGACGACGTTGTGCGGTAGGTAGTCGTTATCCGCTTTGCCGCCGAAGGCGAACTGTAGGATTTTCATTCCGGGCAGGCGGAAGCGATCGCGCAATTCGCGAACGGCGTCGGTGATCACGCCGAGGTCCTCCGCGATAATAGGCGCGTCGCCAAAGTGTTGAAAGATCGTCTCGAAAAATTTCGCTCCCGGACCCTCGACCCACTCGCCCTTCATCGCCGTCTTCGCGTCGCCCGGCACGCTCCAGTATTTCTCGAATCCGCGGAAATGATCGACTCGGACGTAGTCGAAAAGATTGAAGAGTTGTCGGAAGCGCTCGCGCCACCAGCGGTAATCGTCCTTCGCCATCACGTTCCATCGGTAGAGCGGATTGCCCCAGAGCTGTCCCGTCTCGCTGAAGTAATCGGGCGGCACGCCCGCGACGTGCAAAGGTTTGCCGGCGTCGTCGAGGTCGAAAAGCTCGCGGTTCGCCCACACGTCGGCGCTGTCGTCGGAAACGAAGATCGGGGCGTCGCCGATAATCTTGACGTTCTTCTTGGCGGCGTACTCGCGGATTTCGTTCCACTGACGGAAGAAGACGAACTGCACGAACTGATAGTACTCCACTTCGGGCGCGAGCTTGGCGCGCCACGGTTTCACGGCTCCCTCATCGCGGAGCGCGATCTCGGGTTTCCACTCCCTCCAGTGTTTCCCGCCGTGGTATTCCTTCACGGCGCGAAAGAGCGCGTAGTCTTCCAGCCAAAAACTTTCCCGCTCGCGGAACGCCTCGAACTCCTCGCGGATTTTTTTGGACGTCGCGGTTTTATAGTTGTGGAAGGCGACGGAGAGAAGGTCGTTCTTAAAACGAGCGGATCGCTCGAAGTCGGCGCGGCTCGGGTCGCCGATCGGTTGGGCGACGACGTCCGCCTCTTCGACGAAGCCGTCGCGTCGGAGGTAGTCGGGGCTGACGAGCGTGGGATTGCCCGCGAACGCGGAGAGGCACTGATAGGGGGAGTCGCCGTAGCCGGTCGGTCCGAGCGGACACATTTGCCACAACGTCTGTCCCGTCACCTCGAGGAAATCGACGAAGTATTTCGCCTCGGGTCCGAGGTCGCCGACTCCGTATTTCCCGGGCAACGAGGTTGGGTGTAGGAGCGCTCCCGCCGCTCGTTTCATTTCCATAGTCTCTCCGATGCCGCGTATGACGCGGGTTACTCCGAAAACTTCTTAAACGTAAGCGTTGTGTTGTGTCCGCCGAATCCAAACGCGTTGCTCATCGCGACGCTCACCTCGCGCTTCTTCGCCTCGTTGGGCGTATAGTCGAGGTCGCACTCGGGATCGGGCGTTTGAAGGTTGATCGTCGGCGGCACGACGCCGTCGATGATCGCCATAATGGAGGCGACGGCTTCGACCGCGCCCGCCGCGCCGAGGAGGTGTCCGGTCATACTCTTGGTGGAGGACAAACTCATCGCGCGCGCGTGGTCGCCGAAGACGTTCTTAATCGCTTTGGTCTCGGCGATGTCGCCGGCGGGGGTGGCGGTGCCGTGCATATTGATGTAGTCCACGTCGGTCGGCTCCATACCGGCGGATTTCAGCGCGCGTTTCATCGCCAGCGCGGCGCCGCCGCCTTCCGGGTCGGGAGCGGTGAGGTGGTGCGCGTCCGCGGATAGGCCGACGCCGACGAGTTCCGCGTAGATTTTCGCGCCGCGTTTCTTCGCGCTTTCGAGCGTCTCGACGTAGAGCAATCCGCCGCCTTCGCCCATCACGAATCCGTCGCGGTCCTGATCGAACGGACGGCTCGCCGTTTCGGGAGAGTCGTTACGCGTGGAGAGCGCGCGGTTGGCGTTGAATCCGCCGACGCCCATCTCGACGATCGCCGCCTCCGAGCCGCCCACGATCGCGGCCGTCGCCATACCGTTTTTGATAAGTAGCCAGGCGTCCGCGACGTTGTTGTTCGCCGTGGCGCACGCGCTAACCGCGGCGTAGTTAGGACCGCGGAAGCCGTACTTCATCGCGATCTGTCCCGCCGCGATGTCGGGGATAAGCATGGGAATGAAGAACGGGGACATACGGTTCGCGCCTTTTTCGATGCGAACCTCGGCTTGCTGGCTAAACGTGTCGATGCCGCCGATACCGCTACCGACGATCACCGCGATCTCGTCTTTTTCATCTTGGCTCATCGATTCGGGATCGAGCGCGGCTTCTTTCATCAACATATGCGCCGCGGACAGCGAGTATTGGCAATAGAGATCCATCCGTCGCGCGGCTTTTCTGTCGATGTAGTCGCCGGGATCGAAGCCCTTCACCTCGCAGGCGAATTTCGTCGCCACGTTGGCGGTGTCGAATCTCGTGATCGGTCCCGCGCCGCTCGTACCCGCGACCAGGTTCTTCCACGTCTCCTCGACCGTTAGCCCCAACGGCGTGATCGCCGACATACCCGTGACGACCACTCGAGTGTTTCCGTTCGTCATGCGTTCCTCGATAAATGTGCGTATATATTATTGTGTAAAAAATCGGCTCGTGGACGAAACGCGCGTGGTTTCGACGCGGCGGCGCTTCGTTCCAAAGGATATTAAGCCCAAACAATCCGTAAAATATAAGACATTCGCCGCACAATCGAAACGTTTCGTCGCGGCGCTTCGGTATGGAATTTCGTATCTTTCACAAATCAAACTTTCACAATCAACAATGGATCGACTATGTTTCGAGCGGCTATCGCGATCGCGATCGCGCTGTGTGCAATCGTATCCCACGCGCAACCTATGAACGTCAACGTAATCCCCGAGCCGCGACAAGTGGCGGCGTCGGAGGGAGTCTTCACTCCGCCCGCCGAATTCGCCGTCGCGGCGACGACGGACGACGACGCGGGCGCGCTTAAAGCCATTTCGTATTTCGGGTCCGAACTCGAACAACGTTTCGGCGCGAGCTATAGTTATCCCGCCGATCCGAACGGAGCGACGGTAATCTTCCGACGGGCGGAACTCGACGAGATGATTGAACTCGGCGCGCCCGAGGACGTCGCCGATCAAGCGTACCGTCTCGTCGTCGAACCGTCTGGCGTCACGATCGAGGCGGCGACCCCGCGAGGATTTTTCTACGGCGTCGTTACGCTACTCCAACTGCTCGACGCCGAAGAGGGCGTCGCGGCGCTCGAAATCTTCGACTATCCCGATCTCCCCTTGCGAGGAATCTCCGACGATATTAGCCGAGGCCAAGTCTCGACCGTCGAGAACTTCAAGCGGATCATCGATCTGATCGCCTTCTACAAGATGAACGTCTTCATGCCCTACCTCGAGGATATGGTCGTGTTGGAAAGCTATCCCGACTTCGGCGAGGGGCGCGGCGCGCTTACAAAAGAAGAAATCGCCGAGATCGTCGAGCACGCCGACGCGCGGTTCGTCGAGGTGATCCCGATCTTCCAAACACTCGGGCATTACGAGAATCTGCTCGCCGACGAGAAGTATCTCCACTTGGCGGAGTTCCCCGGCTCGGCGTCGCTCTGCGTAACCTGCGAGGAGACGTACGAGTTCCTCGAGACCGTGTTGTCGGAAGTCTTCGCGATGTTCCCGTCCGAGTATTTCAATATCGGCGCGGACGAAAGTTTCGACGTCGGTAAAGGGAAGAGCCGCGAGTTGGTGGAGGAGGTCGGCGTCGTCGGCGCCCATCTGCGCCACTACGAGCGCGTGTTCGATATCTGTCGAAAGCACGGCAAGAAGCCGATGATGTACGGCGACGTGCTGCTCAACCATCCCGAAATCCTCGACTCGCTAACGAAGGACGTGACGATCGTCGATTGGCATTACGGCGCCTACGATCACTACCCCTCCGCGAAAACGTTCGACGACAAGGGCTTCACCTACATCGTCTCCCCCTCGGTGTGGAACTTCACCTCGACGTTCCCCGTCCACACCCTCGCGATGGCGAACATCAAGAACTTCATCGAGGAGGGGCTGCGCTACGACGCGGCGGGGATGATCAATTCCAACTGGGGCGACTTCGGCGCCGAGACGATCAAGGAGACGATCCTCTTCGGATACGCCTACTCCGCGGCGTGCTCGTGGAACGCCAAAGGAACCGACGCGCACAAGTTCTCGGAGCTCTATTTCGATCAATTCTTCGGCGACGGCCGTTGTCCGTTCGAGCGACTCTACCGCGATCTCTCGCATCCTTACGCGCAGGTGTACTACCACCGGCTCTGGCGCCATCCCGGCTTGCCGTTCCGCGCGCCCGCCTGGTGGTCGCTCCGACTGAACCCCGTCGCGCAAACGAGCTGGTTGGAGTGGACGCTCCCGCGTTTGCGCGAGGACGTCGATCGCGCCAAGAAGATGGCGACCCGCAACAAGGACCACGTGGACATCCTCGAGGCGACCGTAGATTTCACCGAGTTCTTCAAACGTAAACTCGAGATACAGCTCGTCCTCAAGGATATGCGCGAAGGGCGCGCCGTCAACATCTTCGAGCTGACCGATAGAATCGACGACGCCGTCGCCCTTCTTACCGAGCTGAAGCAAACCTATCGCGAGATTTGGACGCGCTACTATAAACCCGCCAACCTCGATCTTATCGAAGATAAGTTCGACCGACTCGTCGCGTACTTCGAGGAGATTAAGTTGGACGTTCAAGACGGCGAGTTGGAGGACTACGCGCTTCCCGGCGATTTCGTTTACGCCGAAGACGCCGACTCGATGGGCGTTCACCACGCCGTCTTCTCGAAGACGTTGACGCTCGAGGCGAAGCCCGACTCGGCGATCTTCCAATTGATCGGCGACACGCGCGTTCGGCTCACCGTCAACGGCGAGTTCCTCGGCGAGCAATTCGTCAAGCGCTCCCTCTCGCTCGGTCCGGAATATAAGCGCGTCGGATGGTACGACGTCGCGCCTTACTTGCGAGCCGGCGAGAACAAGATAGAGATCGAGGCGTGGAACTACGACCGGCTCTACGAGAAGAAAGAGTCGTATGAGGTCGGCAAGGCGGCGGGCGCCCACATCGTCGGCGTGATTACGACCGGCGACGAGACGCGTACGTTCGTCACCGACTCGACGTGGACGGTCCGCTTCGGCGACGAACCCGCTCGACCCGCGACGACGCGTAAGTACAGATTCGATATCGCGAAACCGAATTTTGAAACGGGAAGAAAAAGTTGGATAGAACGATAGCGAGGAACCTATGAAAGCGCTGTTAAAGAAAAACGCAGTCGTAACGGGGGCGACGTCGGGTATCGGTAGGGCGATCGCCGAGCGACTGGCGATCGAGGGGGCGAACGTGATACTTGTCGGAAGGCGCGAGGAACGCCTGCGCGAGCTCGCCGAGACGTGGGCGCCGCGCGAGTTCACCAACGTACTTCCCGCGACGCTCGACGTCCGCGATCGGGACGCCGTCGTCGAATTTTTCGACGAGCTACCCGACGACTATAAACCGATCGACGTCCTCGTCAACAACGCGGGTCTCGCGAGCGGCTTCTCGTCGATAGACCAAGGCGAGTTCGACGACTGGGACAAGATGATCGACACGAACGTCAAGGGTCTGCTCTACGTTACGCGGCAAGTCGTTCCGTTGATGGCGGGCGCGGAGGCGCCGCGCATTCTCAACCTCGGCTCGACGGCGGGGCGGGAAGTCTATCTCAACGGTAACGTCTATTGCGCGACGAAGTTCGCGGTCAAGGCGCTCAACCGCGCGATGCGGATGGAGTTCCTCGAGAAGAACATCACGGCGACGACGATCGACCCCGGCTTCGTCGAGACGGAGTTTAGCGGCGTACGCTTCAAAGGCGACGAAGCCGCCGCGAAGAAAGTGTACGAGGGGTTCGAGCCGTTGACGGCCGAGGACGTCGCCGACGCGGCGCTGTATTGCCTCACGCTTCCGCCGCGCGTGAACGTCAACGAGATGATCCTGACGCCGCGCGCTCAGGCGACCGCCACGATGGTTCGTCGGGAGTCGTAGGCGCTAACGGAAGTCCTCGACTTCGCCCGCGCCTTCGCGAACGATCTCCGGCTCGTCGCCGCTCAGATCGACGACGCTCGAGGGCTCGCCCGAAAGCGCGCCGGCCGCGAGCATCAAATCCACTTGCGCGTTGAGGACGGCGCGGATCTCGTCGGGATTCAGCAGGAGATCCCCGACGCGGTTGGTCACGCTCGAGTTTACGATCGGCGCGCCGAGACCCGACGCCAACTCCCGCGCCACGGGATGCGCGGGCACGCGAATGCCGACCGTCTTGCGCTTGCTCCAAAGCTTCTTCGGAATCTCCTTCGCCGCCGGCAGGATGAATGTGTAGGGTCCCGGCAGGAGTCGCTTCATCGTCTTGTAGGCGTAGTCGGAAACCTTCGCGTAGGAGGCGACGTCTTTCAAATCCGGAATGACGAAGCTGAGCAGTTTCTCGCTCGTCTCGTTCTTTACGTCGAGAACGCGTTTGATGGCGGATTGGTCGCGCACGTCGCAACCTAATCCGTAGGTCGTGTCGGTCGGATAAATAATCACGCCGCCGCCGCGCAACACCTCGATCGCTTTGTCGATGTAGCGTCGCTGCGGGGTTTCGGGGTGGAGTTCGTAGTATTCCATTGCGGGCTCCTTGGTTTCGTTTTCGGTCGGGACGCGAACGGGAACGGTGTGGCGAACTCGCGTCTTAATAGGATATTACGAAAAACGGAGCGAAAGTCAAGCGGCGCGCGTCTTGTTCGGGCGCGGCTTTTTGCGTATAGTAGCGAAGTTTTGTGTTCGCTCCTTTTAATCAAACCAACCGAATCGCTTTATGGATAAAACGCCCATCAACGCCCCCGAGGGATTTTCGTGGATCGAGTCCGCAACCTCCCACACCGTCGCCGACGGCGGAGTTGTCTTTACGCTCGCCGCGAGCGACGGCGCCGCCGCCCGTTTAACCCTTCGCGTCGAACGCGAGGACGTGTGGCGCGTGCGCTTCGAGCCGGAGGGCGCCGAGTCGCCGCCCGCGACCGGTATGCTCGTCGATCCGCTCGACGCTCCGCTCGCGCCGGAAATTTGCGAGGAAGGCGATTTGGTTGTCGTCAAGTCGGGGAGAATCGAGGCGCGCGTCCGAAAGGATCCATTCTCGCTCGCCTTCCTCGACGAACGCGGTTTCGACGTCTTACGAGACAATCCGAACGACGTGGACGGATTGGGTCAACCCTTCACGTTGCCGCTCGGCTACGTGAAGCGCGAGGGGCGAATCGTCGAGACGACGCAATCCTTCCACCTTCGGCAAGACGAGGCGATCTACGGTCTCGGCGAGAAATTCACGCCGCTCGATAAGAACGGTCAGACGATCGTTTCGTGGACGCGCGACGCTTTCGGCTCGACGAGCGAGCGCTCGCATAAGAACGTGCCGTTTTTCTATAGCGATCGCGGTTATGGATTCTTCCTCCACTCGAGCGCGCGCGCCAGTTTCGAGATGGGGACGGTCTCGCGGCAGTCGCACACCGCGCGAGTCGAGGCGCCGTCGTTCGAGTATTTCGCGATCTTCGCCGATGACCCCGCGACCATCCTCCGCGAATACGCCCGTCTGACGGGGTTCGCGCCCGTTCCGCCGAGATGGACGTTCGGGTTGTGGATCTCGAGCGGCGGCACGTATCGCGATCAAACCGCGATGGAAAAGTTGATCGCGGGATTCGAGGAGGACGACGTTCCGCACGACGTCGTGCACGTCGATCCGTGGTGGATGCGGTGGCGGAAGTATTGCGACTTCGAGTGGAACCGCGACGCGTTCCCCGATCCGAAAAAGTTTATCGAGGATTTACATCGTCGCGGACTCAAGCTCTGCCTCTGGGAGCACTCCTACATTTCCGTCGAGAGCGAGCTCTACGACTACGGTAAGGAGCGGGGCTATTTCGCGAAGACGCCCGACGGGGAGCCGTACATCATCGACTACGGACTCTCCCTCGCGCCGCGTCCCGACGGCGTTATCCGCGTCGCGACGCCCGAGACTTCGTGGAACGCGCGCGTCGCGATCATAGACCTGACGAACGACGAGGCGTACCGGTGGTTCCAAGAGTTGCACCGCCCCGTCCTCGAGATGGGCGCCGACGTTTTCAAGACCGACTTCGGCGAGGACGTGCCCGAGGACGCCGTCTTCGCGAACGGTAAGACGGGCGCGGAGATGCACAACCTCTATCCGCTCCTCTACAACCAAGCGGTGTACGAGGCGACGCGCGAGGTCCGCGGCGAGGCGGCGGTGTGGGCGCGCTCGGGAACGGCGGGCAACCAGCGCTATCCGATCCACTGGTCGGGCGATCCCGGCGCCGACTTCGACAACCTCGCCTGCACTATCCGAGGCGGGCTCTCGTTCGGGCAAAGCGGTTTCCCGTTCTGGAGTCACGACATCGGCGGCTACCGAGGAACCCCGACGCCGCACCTCTACATTCGGTGGGCGCAGTTCGGCTTGCTCTCCTCGCACTCACGGATGCACGCCGACAGTCCGCGCGAACCGCGACACTTCGGCGAACGCGCCGTCGAGATCGTGCGCGAGTTCGTCAAGCTCCGCTACCGACTCTTTCCGTACCTCTACTCGACGGCGGTCGAGGCGTCGAAGACGGGGATGCCCGTTCTCCGCGCCATGCCGCTCGCCTATCCCGACGATCTCAACGCGCGCGGGAAGGATCTCCAGTTTATGCTCGGCTCGCGGCTGCTCGTCGCGCCCATCTACGACGAGGGATTCGCGCGGTCGGTCTATCTACCCGAGGGAAACTGGCTCGACTTTTGGACGCGCGAGAAATACGAAGGCGGGAGGAATTACGTCGTCGAGGCGCCGCTCGAGCGAATTCCGATATTCATAAAAGCCGGCGCCGTTCTTCCGACGATGAAACCCTCGAATCGGATCCCCGAAGCGCCCGTCGATCCGCTCGTGCTCGAAATCTATCCCGGCGGCGAGGACGCCTTCCGTTATTACGACGACGACGGCGAGTTCCTCTTCCGCACCGAGCGCAAAGGGGACGAGACCTCTTTCGTGACCGACGGAAAATTCACGCGCGCGATCACGCTCCGCTATATGGGAAAATCCGACGCGTTCGACCTTGAGTTGGCGCCGAAAAAATAGCGCGAGGCGGTAATCTAAAAATTCCGCTATCTATATATATAGGGGGAGCCGAGGGATTGCCGTTTTCGCGAGACGCGGGGAACCCTCCGAGGGAGCGAACCGTCTTAATGGATGAATCCGGGAGCGTGAAAAATCCGCGGACGGAATCTTTTACGCCTATTAACGCGTTATGAGATATGGAAATGTGACGCGGAGTACACGGCGAGAAATATTTCCTAAAGATAGTTGATTATATAGCGCCGGATTTAGTATAATAGATGCGCAAGGAGGTGGGCGGCGCGAGCGATCGCGTCACGACTCCAGCCACATACGATAATAATACGACGGAGGTCGAAGACGACGAACGATACGCGGTTTGGAGAGACCGACTTGTAGTTCTCACGATTTAGGAGTAGGCATATGTTTACCGTACCCGACAAGAGCGCGTACCTGAAAGGGTTGCTTGTCCTGGCAAAAATGGACAACCGCTTGTTCGATTCGGAAAAGGATATCATCCGCGAAGCCGCCAACCGCTTGGGATTTAGTAGTGATTTTTCGGAGGAGACGCTCAAATCGCTTTTATATAACGACTACCTCGACGACAACCCCGTGAAGTTTTCGGATGAAACCGTCGCCGAAGTGTTTCTGAACGACGGTTTACGCTTGGCGTACGCCGACGACGACTTCAGCGAGGAGCAGTCGGAGTGGCTCGAGAAAATCGCCGAAGCCAACAACGTCCCCGTCACGCGTCTTGAGCGCCTGATGAGCGACTATCGCGCCTCGGCGACGCAAACGCACAGCGCCTCGGCGCATTAACGCGGACCGCGTCCGATTACGACGGGTTTTCCCGACTTGGAGACGAGCCGGGAAAGCCCGTTTTTTATTTCCCCCCTTTTTGGTAGTTTCAACGGATTATTCCAAACGAAAACCCAATGTCCGAGAACCTTTACGCCGCCCCGCAAGACGAGCGCCTCGTCGGTCCGTTCGATCGACGATTCGGCGCGCTGATCGCCTCGTACGTCGGCGCCGAGACGAAAGTTTCGCCCGCCGAGGCGGCGGCGGCCCTGATGGCGGCGACGCGCGGCGGCGACGTGTGCCTTTCCCTCGACTCGCTCGCCCAACGCTTGGAAGAGAACGGGGCGGCGCGACTCTCCGCCGACGAATTGCGGAGCGAGCTTGAGGCATGGGGAGTTGTCGGAAAACCGGGCGAACGAGAACCGCTTATTCTCGACGGGGAGCGGCTCTATCTGCATCGGTATTGGCGATACGAGCGAACGATTTCCGAGTATTTCGAACGCGTTTCGCGGACGATCCTGCCTCTCGCGGACGCCGAGGGGTTCCGCCGACGCTTGGACGCGGCGTTTCCGCCCGACGACGAGCGCAACCGCGACCAGCGGCTCGCCGTCTTCGCGGCGCTCGCCAAACCCTTCGCCGCCATTTCGGGCGGACCCGGCTCGGGGAAAACCACCGTCGCCGTCGTCGCGGCGGCGATCGGAATCGAGACGGGGAGCTTCGCGCCGGAGGACGTCCTTCTCACGGCGCCCTCGGGCAAAGCCGCCGCGCGCCTGCAGGACGCGATCTCCTCGCCTCCGCAATTCCTCCGAGACGCGGGTCTCTTCGCCGATCCCCTCTCGTTTGATACCTCCACTATTCACCGAGCGCTCGGCGCGAGACGCGGACGCGCGACGACGAAGAAGAACGCCCACGATCGGATCGTCCGTAAGTTCGTCGTCGCCGACGAGGCGTCGATGATCGATCTTCCGCTTCTCGCGCGCTTGATTGCCGCGTTGCGGGACGACGCGCGCTTGGTCCTCCTCGGCGATAAAGATCAGCTCGGCGCCGTCGAGAGCGGGCGGGCGTTCGCGGACGTCGGGCTCGGCGCCGGAGTGAGCCGTTTCTCTCAAGCGTTCGCCGAGGCGGCGCGGGCGGTCGGGGTGGAAGTCGAGAGCGGAGGAGGCGCGGTCTCGACGATTGCCGACGGCGTGGTGGAGGCGCGGTCGGCGAGGCGCTTCGAGAGCGAGACGATCGAGCGAGCGGTGATCGCTTTGCGCGACGGAGACGACGAGCGCGCGATCTCGGCGATCGCGCACGGAGGCGACGCCTCGACGAAACCGTTGCCGCATCCGCGAGGATTGGAGCGCGCGTTGGAGGAGACGGCGGAGTATTTCTCGCGGCTCGGCGCCGTCGCCGACCCCGCGGAAGCGTTGGCGCGACTGCGCAAATACGTTCTCCTTACGCCGCGACGCACGGGACCGTACGGTTCGCTCGCGTTGAATCGAATTATCCACCGACTGATTTACAACGAATCGCCGAGCGAGACAAATCGCGCGCGCGCGGGAACGCCCGTAATGATTGTGGCGAACGATTACCGCCTCGAGCTGTTCAACGGAGATCTCGGCGTAGCGGCGCGAGATCCCGCCGACGCTCGCGTGAAGTGTTTCTTCGACGTCGGCGGCGCCGTGCGCGTGGCGCGGCTTTCCGCCCTGCCCCCGTGGGAGCCGGCGTTCGCGCTTACCGTCCACAAGAGCCAAGGATCGGAATACGACGCCGCCGAGCTCGTCCTTCCCGACGACGAACGCCGAACGGCGACGCGTCCGATTGTATATACGGCGCTCTCCCGCGCGAAGAAACGATTTCGGTTGTGGGGCGCCGAGGAAACCCTCCGCGCCGCGTTGCGGGTGGAGCGGACGCGCGAGTCGGGTTTGCGGGACGCGACGCGAGCGATTGCGGAGGCGACCGAATGAGCGAACGAACGAGCCGCTTCGCCGATCCGATACCCGCCTTCGACGCGCTCGAAGCTCCCGTCGGCGGCGCGACGTTAATCGAGGCGTCGGCGGGAAGCGGGAAGACGTACGGTTTGGTTTCGCTTTATCTCCGTCTGGTCGTCGAGTTCGGCTATACGGTCGATCAAATTCTGACGGTCACCTTTACCGAGGCGGCGGCGTCGGAACTCCGCGAGCGCACCGCCGAACGACTCGCCCGCTCGCTCGAGCGGATCGACCATCCCGACGATCCATTGCTTTCCGCGCTGATCGACCGCGCGGGGCGCGACGTCGCCAAGCGCCGATTAGAGGAGGCGACCGTCTCGGGCGATTTGGCGGCGATCCACACCATCCACGGATTTTGCGCGCGCCTCCTCCGCGACCACGCTTTCGAGACGGGATCCCCGTTCGAGTTCGAAGTCGCCACGAACGATCAAGAATACCTCGAAGAGGCGGTCGAGGATTTCTGGCGCGTCGCGACCTACGATTGTTCTCCTTTTTTCGCGGACTACCTTCGGAGCGAAAAGATCGGGCCGGCGACCTTCCTCGGCGTTCTTAAGTCGCGGCGTCCCGGCGTCGAGCCGATCTTCGAAGCGCCGTCTCCGCGACCCTTCGCGTCGTTCGAAGCGTCGGAGCAGTCGTACGTCGCCGCGTTCCACAAGGCGAAGCGCGTGTTCGAAGAGAAGTCGGAGGAGATCGCCGACATCTTGCTCAACGACGAAGGACTTAATCGGCAATCCTTTAAGAAGTCGTCGATTACAAAATGGCTCGCCAAGTTTCGTTCGGATTTCACGGCGGAGCGTCCGCCGGTCGCGCTCGAAGAATATTACAAGCGGGTGGGACGTTCGAAGATCGAGGAAAAGACGAAGAAAAATTTCACTCCGCCGCGCCATGAGTTTTTCGACGTGTGCGACGACCTTGTTCGGGAGAACGAGGCGTTGGTCGAGGCGTCAAAGCGCGAGCTGGTGGAGCTCGAGCGGCGATGCTTTTTCGAGACGTACGACGCGGCGATGGAGAAACGGCGCTCGGCGGGCGTCCGCAGTTTCGACGATATGATCGAGGAGACGACGCGCGCGTTGCGGTCGGCGTCCGCGCCCGCGTTAATCGAGCGGTTGCGCGAGCGATACCGCGTCGCGCTCGTGGACGAGTTTCAAGACACCGATCCGGCGCAGTACGAAATCTTTCGCGCGATATTCGACGAGCGGGCGCCCGTGTATTTTGTCGGCGATCCGAAGCAGGCGATTTATTCGTTCAGAGGCGCGGACGTCTTCGCGTATCGTTTGGCGTCGGAGCGCGCCGCTTCGCGACTCTCGCTTCCGTACAACTATCGGTCTCACCCTCGCTTGATACGCGCCGTCAACGAGTTGTTCCGTCCGTCGGATCTTTCGGCGGACTCGAACGACGCGCCCTTCCTGATGGAGTGGATTCCGTTCAGACCCGCCGCGTCGCCGCCGGGACGCGAACCGCCGCCGCCCTTGGTAATAGAGGGTGAAACGGCGCCGATGCGAATACACGAGATTAGCAAAACCGATCCGAAGCGGCATACGCTCGGCAAAGAGGAGGCGCGTCTCCGATCCGTCAAAGCGACCGCCGACGACATCGTTCGCGTTTTAACGCTCGCGCGCTCGGGGCGAGCGACGATCGGCGACGAACCGATTCGCGAGAACGACGTCGCCGTTTTGACGAGAACCAATCGCGAGGCGGAGATGATCGTAAACGAACTGCGACGGCGAGGCGTGAACGCGGCGAGCGGGAAATCGGGCGACTTGTTCGACTCGGCGGAGGCGCGGGACGCGGAGTACGCGCTCGCGGCGATGGCGGATCCGCGGGACGTTTCCAAAGTGAAGACGGCGCTCGCGACGGAGACGTTCGGTTACGGCGCCGCGACGCTCGACGCGACGGTAGAGGACGACGCGCGCTGGGACGAGGTTCTCGACGGCTTCGAGAGACGGCGGCTACTCTGGAGACGGCGCGGCGCGCTTGCGGCCTACCGCGATCTCCTCGCCGACGGAGTTCTCGAACGCGCCGCGAAACGCGACGACGGCGAGCGGGTCGTCGCGAACCTGACGCACCTCGGGGACGCGCTCCACCAAGCCGAGGCGGAGACGCGCGCCGGACCGGAGCGGCTCGTCGAGTGGTTCCGAGAGCGTCTCGATAAAAATCGCCGACGCGAGGAACGACAGCTTCGCCTTGAATCCGACGAGTCGGCGGTCGCCGTCGTAACCGTGCATCGAAGCAAGGGTCTCGAATATCCGATTGTGTACTGCCCCTTCTTCTGGGCGGGGCGGAGCGAGCGAACGAGCGGAACAAACCTCGTCTATCACGATCCCGAGCGCGATTACGCGGCGGTCGTTATGTCGCGCTTCGCCGCGACCGAGGATAGATCGCACGACATAGCCGCCGACGAGGAGATCGCCGAGTTGTTGCGGCTCTTCTACGTCGCCGCGACGCGAGCGAAGTATCGGTGTACGTTTGTGTGGGGCGTCGTCTCCTCGGGACAAACCTCGCCGCAGATGTTTTCGTTCAGGGAGGCGCGTCCTATGATGTGGCGAGACGTCGCGAAGGAGAAGTGGAAGGATATCATCGGGGAGGAATTGCCGTCGGATCGAATCGTCGCGAGACTCGAGGAATTGGCGCGACTTTCCGATGGGACGATCGAGGTCGAGCGCTTCGATATCGCGGCGCCGAACGTACGGTACAAGCGGGAGCGATCGGACGATCGGAAGGAGCCGCGCGCCCGCGTAATGCCGCGCCCCGTCGATCGCGATTTCCGGGTGGCGAGTTTCACGTCCCTCTCGCGGCAAGGAAGGCGGCGCGTGGAGACCCCCGACCCCGACGACGTCGCCGATTACGACGAGTTGGTCGCCGAGCGAAAGGAAGCCGAAGACCCGCTTGCGGAATTGCGCGGCGCCGAGTTCGGGTCGCTTATCCACGAGACGTTCGAGCGGATCGACTTTACGCTCGCCGACGAGGAGGAGGCGCGTCGCGTCGTCGAACGGACGGCGAGAAAGTTCGGCGTCGGGGCGGAGTACGTCGAGCCGATCTACCGCGTCGTCGAGAATACGTTACGCAAGGAGCTCCGCGCCGAGGGCGTCTCGTTCCGACTCGCCGACGCGCCCGCCGAACGCCGCGTTCCCGAATTGGATTTCTACTTCCCGCTCAAGCGCGTCGATCCCGAACAACTCCGCGAGGCCTTCCGAGGCGAGGGGAATTTGTTCGACTCGCCCGCCGCGTCGATCGAGTCGCTCGAGTTCGCGCCGACGAAAGGATTCATGAAAGGGTCGATCGATCTGTTCTTCGAGGCGGGGGGGAAGTATTGGATCGTGGATTGGAAAACGAACCGGCTCGGCGCCGCGCCCGAACGCTACGACGAGCGAGCGACGACGCGCGAGATGCGAGACCGCCGATACGCGTTGCAGTATCACCTCTACGCGCTCGCGACGCACCTTCATCTGAAGGAGCGCCTTCCGAGCTACGACTACGAGGCCGACTTCGGCGGGGCGTTCTATCTCTTCGTGCGGGGGATTCGCGCCGACCGCGACGACGCGCTCGGGGTTTTCTTCGACCGACCGAGCGCCGCGTTGATGGCGCGCCTCGAGGAAACGCTCGTCGAAGCGCCGACTAAAAGCGAAGGGTGAACGACGCGGCGACGCCGATCTCGCCGGCGGGGTGGGGCGTCGCGTGGGCGGAGACGTTCCACGCGGACTCTTCGAGCGCGGTGTTGTGCTTGGAGACGAGACGTCCCGCGATTATCGCGCTCGCCAAGCGGTTTACGATCATCGCGCCGACGACGAACCGGATGTTGTTGTATGCCTCCTCGCTCGCCAGCCAGCGGCCCCGATACTCCTCGCGTTCCGCGTCCGTTTCCCATCGCCAGTTGTAATCGTCGGGGTCGTACATCTTACGGAACTCGCCTTGCAAGCTCATGTCCTCGTTGTAGCTCTCGACGCTCCGATACAAGCCGACGTTCGCATAGTAGTCCGCGTCCTTACCCGCCTGATCGACTTCGCCATAAGCGGAAGCGTAGGCGCGGTAGTTCTCCTCCTGCCAGCCCGCGTAGTAATCCGTGCCGAGGAAGGCGCCCCACAAGGACGCTTCGATAATGGTGAAGTACTTGCCGGTCGCGTAGTCGCCCGCGTAGAGCTCGCCCATACCGGGCATGAGCAACGAGAAGACGACGGCGCGGAAGACGCTCTTCTCTTCGGCGAAGACGGGCGCGACGGTTGTCGCGGTTTGTGGAACGAGTTCGACGTCCGCCAGATCGAGGGCGAGCGAGCGGCGCTCTACGGTCTGCGCCAACGTGGTTGCCGCGAAGAGCGCGGCGATAAAAGCGATTCGCATAGTTGTCCTTTTTTCGTCGGGATAAAAATACGAGCTTCCCCCTCGGCGATCAAGGCGCCCGATCGTCATTCGACCTCGGCGAACGCCTCTCCCTCGCCGACGCCGACGACCCGAACGTCGGCGAAACGATTGGCGAGATTAGCCGCGTCCGGCGCGGCGACGCGAACATATTCCTCGGAAAACCCGCGCCGTACGCCGTTCTCGAGCGCGCCCTCGAAGAGAACGCGCAACCGGCCGCCGACGCGCGTTTGTATGAACGTCGCCTTCTTCCGCTCGCCCGCTTCCCGCAAGAGCGCGGAACGCCGCTTCACGACGTCGGGCGAGACAAGGGGGCGCTCCGCCATCGGCGTGTTCTCGCGGACCGAATACGAAAAGACGTGCAGATAAGAGAGCGGCGCCGTTTCGACGAAGTCGAGGGTCTCGGCGAAGTCGTCGTCGGTTTCCTCGGGCGTCCCGACGATCACGTCCGCCCCGATACCCGCGCGGGGCGCGCGCTCGACGATCCGCTCGAGACGTTCACCGTAATCGGCGACGCGATACCGCCGCCGCATTTTGGCGAGCGTTCGGTCGCAGCCGCTTTGGAGTGGAAGATGAAAGTGAGCGCATACATTCGGGCGTTCGACGACCGTTTCGATCAGTTCGTCGGAAAGCAAGTCCGGCTCCACGCTTCCGAGCCGCACGCGGAAGTCGCCCTCGATTTCCGATAAAGCGCGCGCGAGCGAGGCGAGGTCGTTTTCGCCGTCGCGATAGTCGCCGACGTTGACTCCCGTTAAAACGATCTCCCGATAGCCCTCGTCGATCAGTCGTCGAAAGTCGTCGAGAAGGCGTGGGAGCGGCGCCGAGCGGCTCGCGCCTCGAGCGCGGGGGATGGCGCAATAGGCGCATCGATAGTCGCATCCGTCTTGGATTTTCAGGAAGCCGCGCGTGCGGGCGTCGGACGAGCGACTCGCGGCGGGGGCGAAGGTAAGCTCGCCGCCGACGGCGACGATCGGCTCGGGGCGCTTGCGGAAGTCGCGCGCGTAGTCGAAGGGTCGAAACTTCTCGGCGGTTCCGAGCACAAGATCGACCTCGTCGATTTCAGCGAGCGCTTCGGCGTCGAGCGCGGCGTAGCAACCCGCCGCCACGACGAACGCGCCGGCATGTTCGCGCGCCATTCGTCGGATCGTTTGCCGACTTTGTTTGGCGGCGACGCCCGTGACGGCGCACGTGTGAACGTACACGACGTCGGCTATCTCGCCGGCGCGCGCCTCGCGATAGCCGCGCTCCTCGAAGCGCCGCGCGATCGCGGACGTTTCCGCGTAGTTCAGCTTGCACCCAAGCGTCGCGAACGCGACAGTTTTTTCGACCATAATAAAAAAAGGGGACGCACGCGCGCCCCCTCGTATAACCGCGTTACGGCGGCGTTATTCTTCTTCCGTCTCGTCTTCGGACGTTTCGTCCTCGGAGGTCGTTTCTTCCTCCTCCGGAGGCGGCGCCTTATCGACGGGGATGTAGTCTTTCAGCTTGTCCATCGGGTTGTTGCCCGTCGGCTTGCTACCGTAGAACGGCGACTTGGCGTTCGCGAAGTCCTGAGGCGTTTGCCCCTCGAGATTGTGTTTCTCGATGTACTCCTCGACGCTCTCGTTCGGCTGTTCTTTCAAGTACGCCAACGGCGAGAGGACAATCTTCTTGCTGTCTTTGTCGAACTCGATAACGCGGACGGTTATGTCCTGTCCCGGTTCGAAGTGTTGCGCGATGTTCTTCACGCGCGTTCCCGCCAACTGGTTCTGCGGCACGAATCCGTCCACTTCTTCGGGAAGTTCGACGATGACGCCCTTGTCGATGACGCGGACGATTTTGCCGGGTACGTCCACTCCCGGCTCGTAGTTCCGCTCGAACGTATCCCACGGATTGTCGTGCACCTGCTTATGACCGAGCGAGATTTTCCGCTGCTCGATGTCGATGGCGAGGACGACCACTTCGATCTCGTCGCCTTTCTTGACGACCTCTCCGGGGTGTCGGATTTTCTTCGTCCAGGAGAGATCCGAAATGTGCACGAGACCGTCGATGCCCGGCTCCAACTCGACGAAGACGCCGAAGTTGGTGAGGTTGCGGGCGACGCCCTTCTGGCGCGAGCCGATCGGGTATTTCTGCATCAGCTCGTCCCACGGGTCCGGCTCGAGTTGCTTCATACCGAGCGAGATCTTTTTATCCTCGGTGTCGAGGTTGAGGATGACCGCGTCCACGATCTGCCCCATCGTCACCATCTGCGAGGGATGCTTGATGTGTTGCGTCCAGCTCATCTCGGAGTTGTGGATCAAGCCCTCGATGCCTTTTTCCAGCTCGATGAAGGCGCCGTAGTCGGTCAGCGAAACGACGCGACCGGCGACCTTCTCGCCTTCGTGGTATTTTTCGTCGATATTTTCCCACGGATGCGGAAGCAGTTTTTTAAGCGAGAGCGAGATGCGCTTCTTCTCCTCGTCGAAGTCGGTGACGACGACGTTGATCGTCTCGTCGAGTTTGACGACTTCGCTCGGATGGTTGATGCGTCCCCAGCTCAGGTCGGTGATGTGCACGAGGCCGTCCACGCCGCCGAGATCGACGAAGACGCCGAAATCGGTGATGGCTTTGACGACGCCCTCGAGAATCTGTCCGCGCTCCAAGCTTTCGAGGATCTGCTTGCGCTGGCCGGCGAGCTCGGCTTCGACGAGCACCTTGTGGGAAACGACGACGTTCTCGGTCGGGATGTTGACCTTGACGACCTTGAAATCCATCTCTTTCCCGACGTAGGCGTCGAAGTCGCGAATGGGGCGCACGTCGATTTGCGAACCGGGAAGGAACGCCTCCATCCCGAACAGATCGACGACCATACCGCCTTTAATGCGACGAACGATTCTGCCGCGCAGGACGTCGTCGTTCTCGTAGGCGTTGAGCACGCGCTCCCAGATGCGGAGGAAATCCGCGCGCTTCTTGCTTAAGACGAGATTGCCGTGCCGATCCTCGAGACGCTCGAGCACCACCTCGATCTCGTCGCCGGGTTGCAATTCCTCGACGCTTTGAAATTCTTCGTTGGAAATGGCGCCTTCGGATTTGAAACCGATGTCGATGATGACGTTGTCGTCGGTTTTCCGAAGCACGTTGCCCTTGATCAACTCGCCTTCTTTGACTTGGTTGATCGATTCGGCGTAGAGGTTCGCCAATTCCTCAAATTCATCCTTCGAATACTCTTCGTCGAAGAATTGCCGTTTGCTTTTTTCGTAATCGAGTTCGCGGGCGGATAACGTTCCCGCGTTTTGTTCTTCGGACATTCGTCCTCTCCTTGTTTCGCGTTCGCGCGTCGCGCCGTCAACGTGGCGACGAACGGTCGTTAGTTGTTTGACATAGTTTGACTATCGACGGCTATTGGTTCGACGCCGCATGTTCGGCCGGCTCGTCGGCGAGCCGCGTCGCGTCGTCGTTCCCAAATGCGTTTTCAATTCTTTGTTTCACGTCCGTCATAATTTGCACGGGCGTGGAGGTGGCGCCGGATACCCCGACTCGCTCGGCGCCCGCGAACCATGCGGGTTCCACGTCCTCGGGGCGCTCCACAAAATGCGTGCGCGGATTGGCGGCTTTGGCCACGGCGAAGAGCGCCTTGCCGTTGCTGCTCTTGCGTCCGGCCGCGAACACGACGACGTCGTTGGCGCGCGCGAAGTCGGCGAGCTTATCGACTCTACCGGAGACTTGACCGCACGTCGTGTCGCGCGCAATAAAAAAGTCCGCGTCGGCGTTCGGATTGTCGCGGTTCGCTCGTTCAAATTTATCGCCGAGCGCTTTGGCGATCTCTCCGAAAACGCGTTTATCCATCGTCGTCTGCGAGAAGAGCGCCGTCGGTCGGCTCGCATCGACTCGTTCGAGCGCCTCCTCGACGCTTTTTACGACGACCGCGCGTCCGCCCGTTACGCCGTTAAGTCCGATCACCTCGGCGTGACCTTCCTTGCCGAAAATCACGATGCGATAGTCGCGCTCGACGTAGCCCTTGATCCGCTCTTGCAGTTTCGTGACGATCGGGCACGTCGCGTCGATAAGTCGTAAGCCGTGCCGCTCCGCCGCCTTGTAGGTGGAGGGGGGCTCGCCGTGCGCGCGGACGAGAACCTCGGCGCCTTCGGGTAGCGTGGGGAAGTCCTCGACCGAGATCGTCTTCATTCCCATTCGGGCGAGTCGCTCGATCTCCAACTTGTTGTGGATGATGTCTCCAAGGCAGTAGAGTTCGCGCGACTCGTCGAGCTCCGCCTCGGCGAATTGGACGGCGCGAACCACGCCCCAGCAGAATCCCGCGCTATCGTCTATCGTAACTCTCATACTAACTCGGCTCCCGCTTCGACGGCGAGCGCCGTGATTTTCTCGACCTGTTGTTCGATCGTCAAATTCGACGTGTCGATCTCGATCGCGTCGGGCGTCTTAATCAGCGGAGACGCGGCACGGCTTGAATCAATACGGTCGCGCTCGCGGAGGTTCCGCTCCACGTCCTCGATCGAAACCTCGACGCCTTTCTCGGCGTATTCCTTGGCGCGACGTTTGGCGCGCTCCTCGATGGAGGCGACGAGAAACACCTTCACTTCGGCGTCGGGTAGAACCACCGAGCCGACGTCTCTGCCCTCCATCACCACGCCGTTCTCGCCCGCCATCGCGCGTTGCTTGGCGACGAGCGCCGATCGTACGCCGTCTATGGCGGCGACGGGGGAGACGCGATCGTTGACGCGGGGCGCGCGAATTTCCTCGGTCACCTCCGCGCCGTCGGCGAAAACGCGCGTAACGCCCGACTTATACTCGAGTCGGACGTCCAATTCCTCGGCGAGCCGCACCGTCGCCTCGACGTCGCCCGCAACGCCGCGTTCAATCGCCGCGAGCGTCACCGCGCGATACATCGCCCCGGTGTCGATATATAAATAGCCGAGTCGATCGGCGACGAGCTTCGCGGAAACGCTTTTCCCCGAGCCCGCCGGACCGTCGATCGCGACCGCCAATTTTTTTGCCATAGAACGGTAATTTTACGGATTTCCTTCCTCAAACACAATTATATTATAGATAGCGCGGCGCGTTTCATCCGACTTGGTTTCACCCCTTTGGCGGGCGTAAGCGGTTGCGATTTACGCGCAAACGTGATAATTTCGACGCTATTTATCACACGACAACAACGGTGACGGGATTGTATGCGTAATGAAGACGGACCCCGCGTCGCGATTATTGGCGGGGGCGCGACGGGATTGGCGGCGGCGAGACGCTTTCGCGAGTCCGACGTGGCGGCGACGATATTCGAGAAGGAGTCCGTGCTCGGCGGACGGATGGCGACGCGCGTAATTAAATCCGAGGGCGGCGCCGAGGGCGTCTTCGACTCCGGCGCGCAATATTTCTTCGCGCACACGAAGCGTTTTTCCGAGATGACGAACTACTGGGTCGAGCGCGGCGAGGCGTTCGAGTGGGGAAAGGGATTCCACACGGCGCGCATCGGGTTGCGGGAAGACGACGACCCGCGGTACGCCGCCAAGCGCGGCTTCGAGGCGTTCGCCGAGATTGTCGGCGAGGGGCTCGACGTCGAGCGAGGTCGCGAGATCGTTCGGCTCGCGCCCGAGGGCGAGGGATGGACGCTCGAGGACGCGACGGGCGAAACGTTCCGAGCGGAGGCGGCGATGTTGACGGCGCCCGTTCCCCTCGCGACGGCGTTGGTTGACGCCTCGGGATGGTCGTTGCCGGAATCGATCCGGACGCCGTTGGATAAGATTAAATACGACCCGTGCATCGCCGTTTTGGCGTTGCTGGAGCGCGAGTCGGGCGTGCCGGAGCCGGGCGGCGTGTTCGTCTCGGGCGAGTCGGTGGCGTGGATCGCCGACAACAAGCGTAAGGGGGTATCCCCGAACGGCGAGGCGGTGACGCTCTTGGCGTCCTCCGAATTCAGCCGAACCTATTGGGACTACGCCGACGAGGAGATCGCCGCGCGCCTGATGGACGAAGCCGAGCCGTGGACGTGCAACTGCGCCGAGAAGGTGGAGGTGGTCCGGTGGAAGTATAGCCAGCCGTATCGGTTCTACGAGGAGCCGTTCGCGTTCGTCGCGCACCCCGCGCCGTTGGCGATCGCGGGCGACGCGTTCGTTTCGCCGCACGTCGAGGGCGCCGTCAACTCGGGCTTCGCCGCCGCCGAGCGGCTGATCGCGCAATTGGGCGGCTGATCGCGCAGTTGGGCGGGTAAGCGTTCCGTCGGGGCGATCCTCGGGCGATCCGACGAAAAATCCGTGAAACGCCGCGCGCGACGCGTTGATTTTGGAACGCGGATTTTCTAATTTGAATTTGAAACGCCCGCGACGCGTTTCGCGAACGAACGCGGAATACGGGAAGCGATCCGGACGATTCCGTTCAATCCTTTGGAGCTCACTTATGAATTGGTATTATCAAACAGTCGGCTCGCCGGTCGGCAAGAAGATTATTATGTCGTTGACGGGGTTGTTCCTCTGTTCGTTTTTAGTGGCGCACCTCTCCGGCAACCTCACGCTCTTCAACGACGACGGCGGCGCCGCCTTCAACGCCTACGCCGAGTTTATGTCCTCGAACGTGATCATTCACATTATGGAGATCGGGCTGATACTCGGCTTCCTGTTGCACATCGTCGATAGTTTGATCGTTACCGTCCGCAATTGGAAGGCGCGCCCGAAACGCTACGCCGTGAGCAAACAGTCGGTTAATAGCTCGCTCGCTTCGCGGACGATGATTTACTCCGGCGCGCTCGTGCTCTTCTTCCTCGTCGTGCATTTGCAAAGCTTCACCTTCCCGTTCCGCTTCACCGAGATGGATTCGACGATCTATGACGTGGTGGTCGCGGCGTTCCACGACCCCGTGTATTCCGGGTTCTACGTCGTCGCGCTCATTCTGCTCGGATTCCATCTGAACCACGGTTTCCAAAGCGCGTTCCAGACGCTCGGATTGAACCATAAAAAATACACGCCGATCATCAAGACGCTCGGCGTGCTCTTTTCAATCATCGTGCCCGCGGGATTCGCGACGATGCCGATCTACTTTGCGTGGCAAGCAATGACGGGAGGCGCGTAATGACGCTCGACTCGAAAATTCCCGAAGGTCCGATTCAAGACAAGTGGACGAACTACCGCTCGAATCAGAAATTAGTGAACCCCGCCAACAAGCGGAAATACACCGTTATCGTCGTCGGCACGGGTCTCGCCGGCGCTTCGGCGGCGGCGTCGTTGGCGGAGATGGGCTACAACGTCAAGGCGTTCTGCTATCAGGATAGTTCCCGCCGCGCCCACTCGATCGCCGCGCAGGGCGGCATCAACGCGGCGAAGAACTACCCGAACGACGGCGACAGCGTCTATCGACTTTTCTACGACACCGTCAAAGGCGGCGACTATCGCGCCCGCGAGGCGAACGTCTATCGCTTGGCGGAGCTCAGCAACAACATCATCGATCAGTGCGTGGCGCAGGGCGTCCCCTTCGCGAGGGACTACGGCGGCTATCTCGACAACCGCTCCTTCGGCGGCGCGCAGGTGAGTCGGACGTTTTACGCGCGCGGGCAGACGGGGCAACAGTTGCTCCTCGGCGCCTATAGCGCCTTGAGTCGGCAAGTCGGCGCCGGGAAGGTCGAGATGTTCGCCCGCCACGAAATGCTCGACGTCGTGACGATCGACGGGCAAGCGCGAGGAATCGTCGCGCGGAACATGACGACGGGCGAGATTACCAAGCACGCGGCGCACGCCGTCCTCCTCGCGACGGGCGGCTACGGCAACGTCTATTACCTTTCCACCAACGCGATGGGCTCCAACGCGACGGCGGCATGGCGCGCTTATAAGAAGGGCGCCGCTTTCGCCAACCCGTGCTACGTGCAGATCCACCCGACGTGCATTCCCGTTTCGGGCGACTATCAGTCCAAGCTCACGCTGATGAGCGAGTCGCTCAGGAACGACGGCAGGGTGTGGGCGCCGAAAAAAGCGGGCGACGACCGGAAGCCGACCGACATCCCCGAGGAGGAGCGCGACTACTACCTCGAACGGCGCTACCCCAGCTTCGGCAACCTCGTGCCTCGCGACGTCGCCAGCCGAGCCGCCAAGCAAGTCTGCGACGAAGGCAGAGGCGTCGGGAAAACCAAACGCGCCGTCTATCTCGATTTCGCCGACGCGATCAATCGACTCGGCGAGAACGCCATCCGAGAGAAATACGGCAACCTCTTCGATATGTACGAGGAGATCACCGACGAGAACCCCTACGAAGTTCCGATGCGCATCTACCCCGCCGTTCACTATACGATGGGCGGCTTGTGGGTCGATTACAATTTGGAGACGACCGTCCCCGGTTTGTTCGCGCTCGGCGAGGCGAACTTCTCCGACCACGGCGCGAACCGCCTCGGCGCCAGCGCGCTGATGCAGGGGCTCGCCGACGGCTATTTCGTCGCCCCCTACACGGTCACCG
>WJMR01000163.1 GCA_014727845.1 Ignavibacteriales bacterium | reverse complement strand
CGGCTATTTCGTCGCCCCCTACACGGTCACCGAATTCCTCGGCAGAACCGCGTTCGACGAGATCGACGAGACGCGACCCGAGTTCGAGGAGACGGCGAACGCCGCGAAAGAGAAGCTCGACCGGCTCATGGCTATTAACGGCAAGCGGACGGTCGATTGGTTCCACCGGAAGCTCGGCGCGGATATTATGTGGAACAAGGTCGGGATGTCCCGAAACGCCGAGGACCTCAAGGCGGCGATCGAGGAGATCAAGGCGCTCCGCGAGGAGTTCTGGAACGACGTGAGGGTGACGGGCGAGAACGAGGAGATCAATCAATCACTCGAGAAAGCCAATCGCGTCGCCGACTTCCTGGAGCTCGGCGAGCTAATGGCGCGAGACGCCCTCCACCGCGAGGAATCCTGCGGCGGGCACTTCCGCGAAGAACACCAGACCGAGGAAAACGAAGCGAAGCGGGACGACGAGAACTACGCCTACGTCGCCGCCTTCGAGTTCAAAGGCGACGACGCCGAACCGGCGCTCCACAAAGAGACGCTGACGTTCGACTACGCGAAACCCTCGCAACGAAGCTATAAATAGGAGACTCCGCTATGAATTTTACGTTGCGCGTATGGCGGCAAAAAAACGCCGAGGACAAGGGCCGCTTCGAGAACTACCGCGTCGAGGACGTGCCCGAGGACGCGTCGTTCTTAGAGATGATGGACATCCTCAACGAGACGCTGATCGAGAGCGACCGCGAGCCGATCGTCTTCGATCACGACTGCCGCGAGGGCATTTGCGGCGCCTGCAGCTTGTTCGTTTCCGGTAGGGCGCACGGACCGAAGCGCGCGGTTACCGCGTGCCAGCTGTTTATGCGGTCGTTCAAAGACGGCGAGACGATTATCATCGAACCGTGGCGCGCCAAAGCGTTCCCCGTGCTTAAGGACCTGATGGTGGATCGCTCGGCGTTCGATCGGATCATCCAAAAGGGCGGCTACGTTTCAATCAACACGGGCGGCGCGCCGGACGCGCACACGATCGCGATACCGAAGCCCGACGCCGACGAGGCGATGGACGCCGCCGCATGCATCGGGTGCGGCGCCTGCGTGGCGACCTGCCCGAACGCCTCGGCGATGCTCTTCGTCGCCGCGAAGGTCTCGCAACTCGCGCTCCTGCCGCAAGGGAAACCCGAGCGGAAAAAGCGCGTCCTCGAGATGATTCAACAGATGGACGAGGAAGGATTCGGCGCTTGCTCGAACAACTACGCGTGCGAAGCCGAGTGCCCGAAGGAAATTTCCGTGGCGCACATCGCCCGACTTAATCGAGAATACTTCGGCGCGGCGATCGACTAACGGTTTCGCGCCGAAACCGAACCGAAGCGCGGAGCGTCCGCGGGGAGACGCCCGCGCGAGCGCCCGCGTCGTTACGCACGAACGCGGCGACTATGTTTGAAAAAGAAATACAAGAGCTGACGAACCACGCGGTCAATCAAATCCTGCCGTTGGCGCCTTCCGCCACGCTGGATCAACTCGCCGCCGCGGGCTTGCACCCCGCCATCGTGCGCTTCATCTCTTCCGAGCTGGATTATATGATCCATCGGGAGCGACACATCCTCCTCGAACATTCCTATTTCGACTACTCCGACCGCGAAACGATCGCCTACTTCGAGAAAATTTCGCAAATCATTAAGCGTAAGAAGAAGCTGCCGATCGAGGACGTAAAGCGCTTGATCAATCAAGCCGTCACGCTCAACGTCAACTATCTGCTCCGACCCAAACGCACGCTCGCCAAGTTCATCTTCAGCTCGGTGGAGCGCCGCACCGACGAGGAGATACGCATCCTCCTGAACTACATCCACTTCTACGACCATATTAAGAAGATCATCCTGACGGTTTTAGACGTGAAGGGGAAGGACGCGATGACGCTCGAGGAGTTCAAGACGCTGCTCGACGACATCCAGAGCGAGTTGATCGAGTCGCAGCGGCGATACGTTATCGAGAGCGGGCTGTATTCGATGACCGAGTTCTTCAATCTGCCCGACGAGCGCAAGCGCGAGCTCAGCGTCGGCGCGGCGGTGATCTTCCTCTACGAGAAGGAGATGGATCGGCTGATCGTGCGGATTAAGGACAACCTCTCGGACGACTCGGAGGCGAGGTTTACGCTCGAAGTCTTCAGGAGCGTCCTCCTCCAAGCCGACGAGCCCGACGAGCCAAACGAAGCGGAACGGAAACTCGCCGCCAAAGCCGACGAGTGGGGAGGGACGGAGCGCATCGACGCGCCGCCGACAGTCAAAAAGAAGACGGAGCCGCCGAAGGAGAAGCCCGCGGATCGCGCTAAACCGAAAACCTATAAACCGAAATTCCGCAAACCCAAGCCGCGCAAGCCGCTCAGCGATTTCGATTTCGAGAAGGCGAAGGGGACCGGCGACGATCTCGACCTCGACGCGTTGAGCTTATCCGACGCGCCCACCGCCGACGGATCCGGAGAGCTCGTCGATTCCGACGTCCCGACCGCCGACCCGAGCGACGACGTCTCGTTCGAGGATTTCGAGCCGAACATCGAAAGCGCCAAGGAAACGCTGGAGCAAGAGTTCCTCGAATACGACCAGTTCGAGTCGTTCCTCAACGACGAGCTTACCCGCGTGGACGAGCGCGACGAACACGACGGCGACGCGTTCGGAGGCGAGCGCGACGAACACGACGGCGAGGCGTTCGGAGGCGAGCGCGACGACGTCGCCGACTTTCTCGCGGAGGCGAGCGGCGACAAGGACGACGAATTCGAGCTCGAGGATCTCGTCGAGGACGAGGCGAGCGGCGAACAAGACGAGGAGTTCGACTTACCGGAGAAAACGAAATCCGAGGAGAGGGGCGATCCGTTGGCGTTTTTAGAAGACGCGCCCGCCGAAGAGAAGAGCGAGCCGGCGAAGAAATCCCCGCCGACCAAGCCGCCGAAGAAGAAAGAAATCGATCTGGTCTTCGAGGAGTTCCTCGACGACAACGACGACTACGCCGTGCGGGTCGATCGGCGCGTGGACGACAAAACGTTCGGCGACCGCCCCGAGGTGGTCGATCGCGGCAAAAAGCCGTTCTTCAGAGGGCGCGGTAAAAAACAGAAAGCGAAGGCGCCGACGAAGGACGTTTTCGAGTTTTTCGACACGCGCGAGACGACGAAGATTATCTACGAAATTTTTAACGAGGATCACGTCGATTTCGTCAACACGGTCGAGCGGATCGCCGAGGCGCCCGACTACGCCGACGCCGACGCGATGCTCCAACGCCTCTTCCGCGCGAACAACGTCGGCGCGAAGAGCAAGACGGCGCGGCTGCTCACGGAGCGCGTCGAGCAATTTTTCGCGGAGAAGGGGTAGCGATGTTCGTCGATCACGCGGTAATCGAAGTCGCGGCGGGGAAGGGGGGCGACGGCGCGGTCGCGTTCCGGCGCGAGAAATTTGTGCCCAAGGGCGGACCCGCGGGCGGCGACGGGGGCGACGGCGGCTCGGTGATTTTCGTCGCCGATCCGAATCTCCATTCCCTCCTCGATTTCCGCTACAAACGGAAATACCAAGCCGAGAACGGCGCGCCCGGCGCGAACAATAGGAAGTTCGGCAAAGGCGGGAAGGATACGGAGGTGAAGGTTCCCGTCGGAACGCTGATTAAGGACGCCGAAACGGGCGAGGAGTTGTTCGATCTCGACGAGCCGTTCAAAACGGCGACGGTGGCGCAAGGCGGCAAGGGGGGGCGCGGAAACGCCAAGTTCGCCACGCCGCAGAATCGCGCGCCGCGTCAATTCGAGCCGGGAACGCCGGGCGAGAAGCGCTCGGTGGAGTTGGAGCTAAAGCTCTTGGCGGACGTCGGGCTGGT
The DNA here is from genome assembly GCA_014727845.1 of Ignavibacteriales bacterium. GTDB lineage: Bacteria > Bacteroidota > Ignavibacteria > Ignavibacteriales > Ignavibacteriaceae > WJMR01. Next base: position 4,964 of record WJMR01000163.1, on the reverse strand, counting down.
CGGATTTCCGAACGCGGGTAAATCGACGTTCATCTCGAAGATTTCCTCGGCGCGTCCCAAGATCGCCGACTATCCGTTCACCACGCTCCAACCGAATCTCGGCGTCGTTAAGTATAAGGAATACGAGACGTTCGTCGTGGCGGATATCCCCGGCATTATCGAAGGGGCGAGCGAGGGGAAGGGGCTTGGGCTACAATTCCTCCGGCACATAGATCGTAGCGACGTGTTGCTGTTTATGATCGAGGCGTTCGCCGAGGATCCGTTGGCGGATTTCCGCGCGCTACGCGACGAGCTGAGGAGCTACGGCGAGTCGTCGTTGGATAAGCCGTTCATGCTCGCGTTCACTAAATCCGACGCGGTTGACGAGGAGCGGATTGAGACGCTACGGAAGATACGCGCGCCGGGCGTCGAGGGGGAGCCGGCGGTCTTCTCGTCCGTTACGGGCGCGGGCGTGGAGGAGGTTCTCGACCGCTTGTGGGCGACGATTGAGCGGGAGCGACGGGAATAGCGACCGCTTGCGCTACAGTGAGAAAGTTCGTAAATTTAAGGTTCGTATCCTTTTCAACATCCGCACGGAGAGGTGACGGAGTGGTTGAACGTGGCGGTCTCGAAAACCGTTGAGGTCTTCTGGCCTCCGGGGGTTCGAATCCCTCCCTCTCCGCAAAATGAAACCCTTTGGTTCGCGCCAAGGGGTTTTTTTATGCGGTTTTTGCTATTATTGGGCAATCCGCTCTTTGTAGCGTCTCGGCGGGCGAAATGGCGATTCATTCATTAGTAAGGGAAAGAAGGATATGGCGGATCACATTGATAGATATCCTGAAAGTTGTCCATACTGTTATAGATACATTAAGGCGATACATAGGTGGGAGAATATTCCATACGAGGATTCGAACTTATATTATATCGTGTTACAGTGCCCCGATGCAGGTTGCCAAAAGTTATTCTTAGCAGTTTACAAAGAGGGTAAGAAAGAAGATTCTGCTGAATGGGTTTTAGATCATATAATATCCGAGAAGCAAAACGCAACTAAGTTTGATCCTTATATATCAGATATATCAGAGAAGTTCGTGGATATTTATGGACAAGCATTTAAAGCCGAGCAAATGGGGTTGGGCGATGCTTGCGGCGCCACATATAGAAAGGCATTGGAAATTCTGGTGAAGGATTATGCTATTAAGAAAACTATAAAAGAAGATCCGGAAGCTGATTCTGTAGAGGAGACTATAAAAAAGCAACCATTAGCAAAATGTATAAACGAATATTTCAAAGATGGAAAACTAAAAGAAATAGCTAATAGAGCCGCTTGGTTGGGTAATGACGAAGTACATTATTATAAGCTCTGGGGGAAGGATTATGAGAAATTAAGAGAAGCAATTATGTTAGTTGTTTACTACATAATGCAAGAGAAAGCAGCTGATGATTTATTGGAAGAAATGAACAATCCAAAGAGCGGCAAGTAAAAAGCTCATTCTTGCCATTACGGCGTCAAATTGGTAATATTGCACTTCTTTTACTACGTTTTAGCCAACACACGACAAAAAGATAAGGAGAGCCGATGGCTGTTTATGAAATCCCCGGCACGCTCGTCGCCGAGTGGCGGGAAGACGTAAAGGCGATGATCGACAAATGGGAGAACTATAATCTTTCGCTCGAGCAATTCCGCGAGGCGGTGGACGCCGAAATCGCTTACGCGAAGGATAAGGGCTTGAAAGCGTGGATCGTGGATTCGAGCCAAGCCAAAGGCGCCATTAGCCAAAACATCCAGAACGCGCTCATTAACGAGAACTTCGAGAAGTTAGCCAAGGCGGGCGTGAAGTATTTCGTCACGATACCTTCGGACGTCAGCGTCGTCTCGAAACTCTCGATTAACTCGGTGGTCGCCAAGGCGGGACCGCACGGCATCGAGACGGTCGAAGTCGCCTCGGTGGAGGACGCCGTCGAGTGGCTCAAGCAGAACGCGTAAGATACCGCGTCTTTCGTCGCAAAGCCGAGCCGATCTCGTTCGGCTTTGCCGACCATTTCTCGCCACTCTCGCACCGTCGCGGCGCTTGCCATTCCGACGTTTATTGTCTATTATAACTTATGACCGTGCATAGGGCGCGGGAACCATACCTCATCAAAAACACAGGGAGCGGATATGAGCATCCATTCAATTCCCGGCAAACTGGAGGTGGAGTGGAGGGACGACGTGAAAGCGGTCGTGGATAAGTGGACGAGCTACAACGTAACGCCCGACGAGTTCCGCGAAGCCGTCGGCGGTAAAGGGATCGGCTTTGCGAAGGATAAGGGCGTCAAAGCGTGGATCGTCGATTCGAGCGAGGCGAAAGGCGCGTTCAGCCAAACCATCCAAGAGATAATCGATAAGGAAATCTTCCCCGAGTTCGCGAAAATCGGCGTGAAGTATTTCGTCACTATTCCGTCGGATAAGAGCGCGGTTACGAAGATGTCGATCAGTTCCTACGCCGCGAAGACGGGTCCGCACGGGTTGCAACTCGTCGAGGTTAAGTCGCTCGACGACGCCGTCGAATGGTTAAAACAGAACGCGTAGAGGGCGCGAAGCGAGGGCGCCACTTCCGATTTTATTGAGGGCGAACGCCGGGTCTCGACGATCCGGCTTTTTTTATGCGCGCGGCTTAATCTCGCCGGCGAAGTTGTTCCCGACGATTCCGGTGGCTATATTCCGTTGCCAAGGGCGCATAACCATTTCTTGGCGGGTCAATCACTATCGAAACAGGGAGCGAAGATGACTCTCTACGAGTACCCCGGTCGGGCGCTGGTGGAGTGGAACGCGGAGACGAACGCGCTCGTGATCCACGTGTATAACTATAGCGGTACGGTGGAAGTGTTCCGCGAGATCGTCGTCGAGCGGTTGTTCGGACTGACGAAGGAGAAATCACCGAACGCGTGGATCGTCGATTCATCGGCGGCGACGGGGGCGTTTCAAGCGCGGTCGCGCGAGATTCTCGAGACGGAAGTGTTTCCCGCCGTCGCGTCGCTCGGCGTCGGTTATTTGCTCGTCATTCCCTCGGCGGTCAGTCCGCTCGCCACGATGACGGTTGAATCCTACGCGGCGGGCGCCGAAGATATCGGAATAACGACGGTCGAGGTCGGGTCGGTCGCCGAGGCGATCGAATGGTTGAGGCGAAACGCGGGAGGGTAGGCGAGCGTTTGGAGGTTATACGACAAAGCCGGAACCCGCATGGATCCCGGCTTTTTTATGAACGGCCGCGTCGCTTGGTCGCGTCGCTCCGACTCGTCGCTCAGAGGCGTCGCTTGGTCGCGTCACCAACGGTTTCTGTTACCGCGCGGACGGTCGTCGCGCATCCCTCGGCGCGGACGGTCGCCGTCGCGGCGGCTTTTCCGGAACTCGACGTGCTTATCGTATTTCGGGATTTGCTCTTCGTTCAGCACGCTTCGGACGTTCTCGTCGAGTTCGTCGAGGAGGTTTTCGTGGACGTCCTTCGGCGGCGGTCCGTCGTTCGCCTCGCGCGCGTTTTGGATGTTCTCGGCGTGCGCTTTGTGGAACTCGAGGATTTGCGCCTCTTGCGTCTCGTCGAGATCGAGGATGTTGTCGAGTCGTTCGACCGCCTCTTCGGCGTCGAAGGCGCGGGGGACGCGGTTCTCGCGAGGTTGCGCGAGCGCGGCGCCGAGGAAGACGACGAAAGCGAGCGCGGCGGCGGGGCGGATAGTGTGGGTCATAGTGTTTCTCCTTATTTTTCCATGGTTGAATGTTTGACGCGGCGCACGGCGAAAAGGATTAATCGAGACGGGATTATCCTTTATTGAAGGGATTAACCTTCTGAAAGAATACTCCGATAATCCAAGTGGGCTACGCCTTTATTTGCCGAAATACGGATGAAATTCTAAAATTTTATTATATTAATTGTACTCTTTGATTCGGCAGATCGGAACGGCTGTCCTAAACCACGGTTTAATCATGAATAGAGCTCGTTCTATTTTCTCCGACGTTTTCGGAGTCGCCGTATCCGCCTCGTTGTTCCTTCTCGCGCTCCTTTGGGCGTCCCCGCTCGCTAACGCGCAGCCGACGTCGCTTCGTTTCGATAGAGTCGAGGCGAAGGGATTATCCCAGAGTTCCGTCAAATGCTTCGCGCAAGACTCGCTCGGTTTTCTTTGGCTCGGAACCGAGGACGGCTTGCACCGCTACGACGGGTACGGATTGAAAGTGTTTCGGAAGGACGACTACGATCCGAAGTCGATCTCCGACAACGACGTCACCTCGATCGTCGCCGACGGCGCCGAGCGGTTGTGGGTCGCCACCTACGACGGCGGCTTGAACGAATTCGATCTCCGCACCGAGGAGTTTACTCGCCATTTCGCCGACCCCGACGATCCGAACTCCATCCCCTCGAATCGCATTCACGACTTAACGCGGGGCGAGGGCGACGCGCTGTGGGGTGCGTCGGAAAACGGCTTGTTCCGCTTCGACGCGAAGTCGGGCGAGGCGACCGTCTATCAAAATACGCCGAACGATCCGAACTCCATTAGCCACAACGAGTGTCTCACCGTCCTCGTCGATTACGAAGGGAACGTATGGGCGGGAACCCTCGGCGGCGGCTTGAATAAACTCGACCCCAACTCCGGCTCCGTCGAACGCTTCCGCCGCGTTCGCGGCGATCCGACGTCTCTACCCGACGACGTCGTGCTCGATCTCTACGAAGACCGCGCGGGAACGCTCTGGATCGGTACGCGAGGGGGGCTCTGCCGGATGAACTCCCGCACGGGACGTTTCGAGACGTTCGTCTCGTCGCATCACCGCACCATCGGCGGTTCGAGCAACCGCGTGCGCTCGGTCATCGAGGACGATCGGGGGATGATATGGGCGGGATACTTCGGCGGCGGCGTGGATATCTTCGATCCCGAAACCGAAACGTTTACGCACAATCATCACAATCCCTACGATCCCTACAGTATTTCCAACGATTATGTTTGGCCCCTCTTCGAGG
>WJMR01000162.1 GCA_014727845.1 Ignavibacteriales bacterium | reverse complement strand
TCCTCTATTGGTTGGATCTTCCGAACTATCTCGGCGTCTGGGGCGCCATCGTCGTCGGGTTGATTACGGGCATCGTGATCGGAAAAGCGACCGAGTATTTCACTTCGCACACCTTTAAGCCGACGCAGGGCATCGCCGAAGCCGCCAAGACGGGACCGGCGACGGTCATTATCGAGGGACTCGGCGTCGGGATGGTATCGACGGTCGTCCCCGTCACCGCCGTCGTCGTCGGCATCACCTTCTCGTATCTGCTCGCCGCCGGCTTCGATTTCTACAACGTCTCGATGGGACTCTACGGCATCGGCATCGCCGCGGTCGGTATGCTCTCGACGCTCGGCATCACGCTGGCGACCGACGCCTACGGACCGATCGCCGACAACGCGGGCGGCAACGCCGAGATGAGCGGATTGGGCGCCGAAGTTCGCGAACGCACCGACGCGCTCGACTCCCTCGGCAACACCACCGCCGCGACGGGCAAGGGTTTCGCCATCGGTTCGGCGGCGCTTACGGCGCTCGCGCTCCTCGCCTCCTACGTCGAAGAGCTGAAAATCGCCCTCGCACGGATGGGCGCCGACGCGATGATCGTCGTCAACAACGCCGAAGTGCAAGTCCAAACGCTACTCCAAGCCGACTTCTTCGACTTCATGAACTATTACGGCGTCAACCTGATGAACCCCAAAACCCTCATCGGTATGTTCCTCGGATCGATGATGGCGTTCCTCTTCTGCGGATTGACGATGAACGCCGTGGGCAGAGCCGCGGGTAAGATGGTGGACGAAGTGCGCCGTCAGTTCCGCGAGATCGCGGGCATCCTCGAAGGCGAGAACGAACCCGACTACGCCCGATGCGTCGAGATCTCCACGAAAGGCGCGCAGATCGAGATGGTCGTTCCCTCCATCCTCGCGCTCCTCGCCCCGATTGTCGTCGGACTCATCTTCGGCGTCGCCGGCGTCATCGGTTTGCTCGTCGGCGCGCTCTCCGCGGGATTCGTCCTCGCCGTCTTTATGGCAAACTCGGGCGGCGCTTGGGACAACGCCAAGAAATACATCGAAGAGGGGAACCTCGGCGGCAAGGGTTCCGGCGCGCATAAAGCCGCCGTCATCGGCGACACCGTCGGCGATCCGTTCAAGGACACCTCGGGTCCGAGCTTGAACATCCTCATCAAACTGATGAGCATGGTCGCCATCGTTATGTCCGGCGTCGCCGTCGGCGTAAGCTTGTTTTAGGTTTCTCCGAAAGGGGAAAACAGAAGGGACAGTCAACGGAGCCGGTCGCGTAGCCGGCTCCATGTTTTTCAAATAACTACTTGCGTTCGGAATTTTTCCGTTTTATATTCCGTTAAAGGATTAAACTAACGAGTCGAAAGGAGTCGACGATATGGACGGAGTACTTGGCGCGCAAGCGTATCAATACGCGCAATCGGCGAACGACGTGCAGGCGACGCTGGCGATGCAGACGCTGAAGAACAGCCACAACATCGAGCAGTCGGTCGTCGAGCAGTTGATCATCGCCGCGCCCGATCTCCAATCTCCGCAAGGCGGAGCGCAAGAGGTCGCGCCGAAGATGCCCTACTCGACGATGGAATACGTCGTATAAGATTGCGGTAACGATTACCTACATTGCTTTTAGACGCGGCTTTCGGTCGCGTCTTTTTTTTGCCCTCCGCGCTTTTCGTATATTACCGATTTCGATTTCACGCGACGATGCGGGCGACCCCTATGACCGAACACGCCACCGATTACCGCGAACTCGAACGAGACCGTGCGGGTAGAGCCGCGAGGATAATCTCGAATGTGTTTATTCCGCCCGTCAACGTCTTCGCCGCCGCCGTCGTGTTCGCGCTTCACTATGAAGAGGGGGCGACGAAAACGGCGCTCGTCATAGTCGTCGCGTTCCTCTTCGTCGTCGCCGTCCCGATCGCCTACTTCCTCCGCCTCCTAAAAACCAAGCGCGTCTCCGACCCCGACGCCCGCGACCGTTCCGAGCGAACGGCGCCGTATCTTGTCGGCGTCGCCTTGTTCCTCGTCGCGGCGGGGCTCTTGGCGCTCTTAGGCGCGGACACCCGCGCGCAAGCGTTGATGATCGCCTACGCGCTCTCGACCTCGGCGGTCTTAGGCGTCAACGCGTTTTGGAAAATAAGTATGCACGCCGTCGGGGTGGGCGCGCCGCTCGCCGCGTTCTATTACGCGTTCGGCGCGTGGGCGCTTACGGGCGTCGTCGTGTTCGCGGTCGTCGCATGGGCGCGTCGCCGGCTCCAATGCCACACGCCCGCCCAACTTCTTTCGGGCGGAGCGACGGGATTCGCCGTCGTCCTCGCCGTTCTCGAATTCCTCACGCCGCGTCTCGCCTATGCTCAATAAGAAAGAAATACTCAACGTCCTCGAGG
>WJMR01000161.1 GCA_014727845.1 Ignavibacteriales bacterium | reverse complement strand
GCGCCAAGGTCGTCAGTATCGCCAACGCGATCATCAGCCACGCGCCCGGCGGGAAGAGCGCCCAACGCCACCCTTCCGGCAACGAAGCGAGGAGCGACCCGAGCCACGTCCGCTCGAGGTTGATCGGCATACTGTCCGACATCCCCTTCGCCGCGCCGCGAATCACCAAGAGCGAGCCGAGCGTTACGATGAACGGCACGAGCTTGAAGCGCGTGATCACGACGCCGTTCGCCAAGCCGCTTATCGCGCCCGCCAGGATCGCCACCGCCAAACCCGCCTCGGGTCCGAAGCCGAGCGTCGTCATCGCGTACGCCGCCCCCACCGATCCGAACGCGACGATCGATCCGACCGACAAGTCGATGCCCGCCGAGACGATCACGAGCGTCATCCCGATCGCCGCCACGCCGACAATCACCGTTTGTTGAATGATCGTCTCGAGAGCGACGAACGACACCATCCTCGCGTTGAGCGCCGAGAAAAACCCGTACACCAGAATCAGCGCCAGCGCGGGTCCAAATGCGTTAAGTATGTTCCGCGTTCGCGACGCCGCGGCGCCGCCCGTCGTTCGCTTATCCATTCGCTCTCGCGCAATAGTTTGCAAATTCTCGTTCGCCCGCCGCCGCGTGGGTCAACGTCTCCACGTCCAACTCCGACGCGGGTAACGCGGGACTTAATTTTCCGCGTCGCATCACGGCGATCCTATCGCAGACGCCGAGCAACTCGGGCATATACCCGCCGACGACTATCGCCCCTCGCGGTTTGCCCCGCGCGCCCGAGACGAGTTCGTCGAGGATTCGATAAATGGTCGCCTTCGCCCCGACGTCCACGCCGCGCGTCGGTTCGTCCAACAACAACACGTCCGCCTCGCTCGCGAGCAATCGCGCTATCGCCGTCTTCTGCTGGTTGCCGCCCGAGAGATCGCCCGCGGGCGCGTCTATCGAGGCGACTTTCACGTCGAGGTCGTCGATCGTCTTGCGGACCGCGGCTTTCATGCGTCTCGGCGAGAGGAAGCGTCCGCGCCTGTGTTTCTCGAGCGAGGGGAGGGCGACGTTCTCCGCGACGCTCAGCCCGAGCGCGAGCCCCTCCTCCTTCCGATCCTCGCTCACAAATCCGACGCCGTTGTCCCACATCGCTTCGGGCGTTCGCTCACCCTCGAAGAGCGCGACCTTCACCTCGCCGCTCGTCACTTCGTCCAATCCGAAAATCGCGCGGAGGAGTTCCGTGCGTCCCGCCCCGACCAGCCCCGCCACGCCGAGGATTTCACCGCGTCGCAACTCGAGCGAGGCGTCGATCGGTTTACGCGCGCCGCTCGCCCCGACGACGCGGAGGAGCGTCTCGCGGGGCGTTCGCATCGAAAAGGGATACATCCGCTCGACGTCTTTGCCGACCATCATCCGCACAATCTCGCGGTCGTCGATCTCGTCGAGCCGTCGGTCGCCCACTTTGCGTCCGTCGCGCAGAACGACGACGCGGTCGGCGACCTCGCGCGTCTCTTCGAGGAAATGAGAGATGTAAACGATCGCGACGCCCTCCGCCTTTAATTCTCGGACGACGTCGAACAACTTCGCCGCGTCGGATCGCGAGAGGGATCCCGTCGGTTCGTCGAGGAGGAGGACGCGCCCGCCGACGACGAGCGCCCGCGCGATCTCGACGAGTTGCCGGGCGCCGACGGAGAGGTCGCCCGCGAACGCGTCGGGTCGGAGTTCGTCGTTGTCGAAACGCGCGAGGGTTTCCTCCGCTCTCCGTCGGATCTCCCCTCGATCGAGGAGGAAGCCGCGTTTAGGTTCGGCGCCGAGCGAAACGTTTTCCTCGACGGTAAGGTGCGGCGCGACGGCGAGTTCTTGATGAATCATCGAAACGCCTCGACGAACGGCGTCGAACGGATCGCGCGGTCGATAGGGTTCGCCGTCGAGCGTCGTTGTTCCGCTATCGGGGACGACGACGCCCGCGAGAATTTTGGTGAGCGTGCTCTTCCCCGCGCCGTTCTCCCCGAGGAGCGCGACCGCTTCGCCGGGCGCGACGGAGAAATCGACGTCGTCCAACGCGATCGTCGCGCCGTAGCGCTTCGAGACGCCGCGCATCACGACGCCCTTTTCCAACGCGGCTATTCGACGTTTAGCCATTTGTCGAGATCGGGATTGACGAGCGCTTGGATTTCCTCCGATTCGAGATTCTCCTTCGTCGCGAGCTTCACGCCCGTATCCACGCGGCGCTCGATCTTTTCCCCCTTCAGATGCGCGACCATCGTCTTTACGCCGAGGTATCCCATCTTAAAAGGATTCTGCGTCACCAGTCCGTCGATCTCGTCCGCTCGTAGCGCGTCGATCAACGGCTCGCTCGCGTCGAATCCGACAAAGCGCACCGCGCCCGCGAGCCGCACGCGTCGCAACGCTTGGAGCATTCCGTACGTCGTCGATTCGTTCGGCGTGAACACCCCGTCGAACGCGACCCCGCCTTCGTCGTCCTTAAAACGCAGGAGGAGGTTTTCCGCCGCCTGCTGCGCGCTCGACGTGGTGGCGCCGCCGTATTGTTCCTCGCTGACGACTTCGACGTTCGGATACTCGGCGATCGCGTCGAGGAATCCCCGCTCGCGTTTCTCGGTGCTGGCGCTCCCCTCCATATAACGGAGCAACACCACGCGCCCTTCCCCGCCAATCAGCTCGGCGAGCCGTTCGCCCGCGAGCTTGCCGCCTTGGTAATTGTCGGTGGCGACGAAGCCGACGGTGAAGTCCTCGGCGTCGTCGAGGTCGGAGTCGATGACGACGGTCGGCACGCCGCGACGGTGCGCGTCCTCGACGGGTCGGCGCAACGCCTTCGAATCGAGCGGCGCGAGCACTATGCCCGAGACGCCCTTCATCACTTGGTTGTCCACCAACGAGATCTGCTGCCGTCGGTCGTCCTCTTTCTCCGGTCCCATCCAATATATTGTGACGCCCGCTTCCTTCGCGGCTTTATTGGCGCCCGCGTGAATCGATTGCCAAAACACGTGGGTGGTTCCCTTCGGAATCACCGCGATTGAAATATCCTTCGTCGTCTCGCCGCCGTCGCCGCACGCGGCGGTCAACGCGACAAAAAGTAACGCCGTCGCAAACGTTTTCATTTCTCTCTCCTCTGTTTGTGCGCGCCGGATGACGCGCGCGTAAGATATCAATTTTCTTTTTGGATTCTAACTACTCACTCGGCGCGTCCACACGTTTCGCGCGACATGCATTTCCATCGGACAAACCGTATCTTTAATGTTTTTGCATAATGGAACGAACGGACGAATGAAAGCGGCGGCATTACTTTCCGGCGGCGTCGATAGCTCGACCGCGTTGCGGCTCGCGCAAGAGGCGGGCTACAACGTGGAGGCGTACTATTTAAAAATATGGTTACAGGACGACTTCGCCTTCCTTGGAGAATGCCCGTGGGAGGAGGACGTCCGCTATGCGCGCGCCGTATGCGAGCAGGCGGGAGTGAAGCTGAACCTCCTACCGCTCCAAGACGAGTATTGGGAGCGAGTCGTCTCCTACACCATTCGAGAGATCAAGGAGGGGCGGACTCCAAACCCCGACGTCTTCTGCAACTCGCTCGTCAAGTTTGGCGTTTTTGTGGATCGCGTCGGCGACTCGATCGACCGCGTGGTGACGGGGCACTACGCTCGCGTTGATCGCTCGGGAGCCGAGGCGCGCCTCTTCCGATCGCCCGATCCCGTTAAAGATCAAACCTACTTCCTCGCCTACCTTTCGCAAGCGCAACTCCGCCTCGCCGACTTTCCGCTCGGGACGCTCACCAAACGCGAGGTTCGCGCGCTCGCCGAACACTTCAACCTGCCGAGCAAGCACAAGAAAGATAGCCAAGGCATTTGCTTTCTCGGACAGATTAAATTTCGCGACTTCGTCAAGAGTCACCTCGGCGACGCGCCCGGCGCCATCGTCGAAGTGGAGACGGGCAAGACGCTCGGCGAGCATCCCGGCTACTACTACTTTACGATCGGACAGCGGAGCGGCTTGGGTTTGAGCGGCGGACCGTGGTACGTCGTTCGGAAGGACGCGGGCGCGAACGTCGTGTACGTCTCGCACAAGGCGGCGTTGCCGGATCGCCCTCGCCGCCGCTTCGAAGTCGAGGATTTCAATTGGTTCGTCGAGGCGCCGCCGGACGGGCGCTACGACGTGAAGATCCGACACGGCGCGCGTTTGTTCGGCGCGGATTTTTCGCGTCTCTCCGACGACCGCGGCGCCGTTACGTTGGACGAACCAGATCCCGGCGTCGCGGCGGGACAGTTCGCCGTCTTCTATCGCGGCGAGGAATGCGTCGGCGGCGCAAAGATCACCGAGTACGAGGATCCCCTTGAGTAGCGCGGGCGAGAGAAGATCGTACGTCGCCACCACTTTTTTTGGATTGGAGGACGTTCTCGCCGACGAGTTGCGCGCGCTCGGCGCTTCGGACGTCGCGACGGGCAATCGTGCGGTAACCTTTTCGGGTGACGAGCGCGTCGCCTACCTTGCCGTACTTACGCTCCGCACCGCCCTCCGCGTTCTCCAACCTATCCACCGATTCGCCGCGCGCGACGAAAACCAACTTTACCGAGGCGTTCGCGAGATCGACTGGAGCGAGTGGACGTCCAACAAGGAAACCCTCGCCATAGACGCGGTCGTCAACTCGAAATTCTTTACGCACACGAAATACCCCGCGCTCAAAACGAAGGACGCGATCGTCGATCAATTCCGCGAACGGACGGGCAAGCGCCCCTCGGTGGACGTGGACGATCCCGACATCCGGCTCCGCGTCCACATCGCGCACGACGAAACGACGATCCTCCTCGACCGAAGCGGGGACTCGCTTCACAAGCGCGGCTACCGATTGGAGAAGAACCCCGCGCCCCTCAACGAGATTCTCGCAGCGGGGATGATTTTGCTTAGCGGCTGGGACGGCTCGCGTCCGTTCGTCGATCCGATGTGCGGATCGGGGACGCTACCGATAGAGGCGGCGTTGATCGCGGGGAATATCGCTCCGGGATTGATCAGGAACGCCGCGCCGAAACCGACGGGACTCCTCGTTCGACCGCTCTGGGAGCGGCTGAAACGAGACGCCGTTTCCGCGAAGACGCCCATCGAGACGGAGATCGTCGGCGGAGATAGGGACGGCGCCGCGATCGCCATCGCCAAAAGGAACGCGCGGAAGGCGAGCGTGGACAAGTCGATCAGATTTATTCGCTCGCCAATAGCGCGACTCGAACCGCCGCCGAACGCTTTGGCGATTATGAATCCCCCTTACGGCGAACGGTTGAAAAAAGCGGAGATCGAAAAGTTTTACGCGGAAATCGGCGATCGCTTGAAAGAGGCGTACGTCGGAAGCGAAGCGTGGATACTTAGCGCGAACTTTACGGCGCTCAAGCGCGTCGGGTTGCGCCCCTCCCAAAAGATGAAGCTCTACAACGGCGCCCTCGAATGCGGCTTCCGAAAATACGAGCTATACGAGGGGAGCCGCAAGAGCTCCAAACACGGCGGCGACTAACCCCTCACTTCCCCAACGCCTCGACGATCTCGTCGTGGATGGCGCCGCGCACCGCGTAAAGCTTCCGATTCTCGCGCGTCGGGTGAACGCGGTTGGTGAGCAGCACGACGTACACGCCCCGCTGCTTATCCGTCCACAACGACGTGCCCGTAAATCCCGTGTGACCGTACGACCCGACGTTGAAGAGCTTGCCCGCCGACGAGGCGCCCGTCCACTTCGTGTCCCATCCGAGTCCGCGCGAGCTTTGATCGGATTGGCGAGAGGTGAACTCCTCGACCGTCGCGCGCTTGACGATTCGCTTGCCTTTGTATTCGCCTTTGTTGAGCAGCATCTTCAGCAGATTAGAGAGGTCCGGCGCGGTGGAGAATAAACCCGCGTGACCCGAGACCCCGCCGAGCGCCCACGCATTTTCGTCGTGGACGGTTCCGTGCACAAGCTTATGACGCCAGTAGTCGTCGAGTTCGGTCGGCGCGATTCGGTCGCGCATACTCGCGGGCGGATTGAAGCGCGTGTCGATCATCTCGAGCGGCTCGAAGATAGAACTTCGACAGAAGCCGTCGAACGACTTGCCCGTCGCCTCTTCGATAATCTTCATCATCAGAATCATGTTCAGGTCGGAGTAGCGCATCTCCGAACCGACGGGATAGATCAACTCTTCGGCGTAGATCGCCTCGAGGATTTCGTCTCGCGTTTCGTACATCGAGTAGTAGAGCCGGAACGGAATTAGCCCGCTATTGTGGACGAGGAGGTTGCGGATCTTCACGTCCTCCTTGCCGTTCGCGGCGAACGCGGGGAGGTATTTCGCTACGGGATCGTCGAGGTCGATCAGTCCGCGATCGACGAGAATCATCGCGGCGGTGGTTGTGGCGACGACTTTGGTGAGCGACGCCAGGTCGAAGACCGTGGTTGTCGTCATGGGCTCGGCGCCGGGCTCGTAGGTGTGGTAGCCGTAGGCGCGCCGATAGACGACGGTCGAGTCGTTCCCGACGAGGAGAACGGCGCCGGGGAAGGCGCTGTCGGCGATCGCCTTCTCGATCATCGCGTCAACCGCGGCGAATCTCGGATCGTCGATTTCGGCAATCCGCGACGAGTCGCGCATAAGGTCGTAGAGCGCCTTGTCGAAGTAGATCCCCTCGCCTCGTCGGTGCGACGTGTTGGGAAGCGAGACGGGCAGACGCCCCCGAATATCGATCTCGCCCGCTATCGCCTTCGCCGCCGCGATCTCGCTCGCGTCGGGATTACCGTAGCTACAGACGTACGTCGAAACGCCGTCGAGGTCGCCGAGAATGTAGGGGCTGCCGTGCGAGACGACGATCGTCGGCTTTCCGAGCGCGAGGAGCGAGGCGATCAACTCCATCTGGTCGGCGTCCGGTTTGATGGAGCCGACGCCGTTGCGCATCTTAAGATAGATGGAAAGTATCAGGACGTCCTTCGTTTTCGCCGAGTCGAGAGCGGCGTCGTAGAGCGCGCGTATGGCGCGTCGCCGGGTTTTCCACCGACTCCGCTCGCGCGGCAGGATAACGGTCTCGAGCGTCGGAACGCTTCGCTCGAGCGTGTCGATGAAATGCCACGTCTCGACGTTCTTGTTGTGATCGAGCACGGCGACGTGGTAATAGCTTTTCGTCGAGTCGTACTCGAGCGGGATCAGCTCTTCGTCGTTCCTGACAAGGGTGATCGATCGCTCGGCGAGCTCCCGCGCGACGGCGAGATGCTTTTGATTGTTCTTGACCGACGCCGCGCGCGATTCGCTTACGAGGCGCTCGCGATCCAGCCCCGCCCACATTTTGGCGAGCAACACTTTCCTCGCCGACTCTTCGATTCGCTCCTCGCTCAGCGTTCCCGATTTGACCGCCTCGACGATTCCGTAGAACGCCGCCGCCTCGTCTTCGGGAAAGACAATCACGTCGGCGCCGGCTTGTAGCGCCAAGACCGCCGCCTCGCCCTGCGAATAGCTCTTAGTGATCGCCTTCATGTTCATCGCGTCGGTGAAGATCAGCCCCTCGAAGCCGAGCTCGCCGCGCAGTATGTCGGTTGTCATTTTCTTGGAGAGGGTCGCCGGCTTATCCGCCTCGCCGAACGCCGCCGCGCCGAGGTGCCCGACCATCACCCCCATCACGCCTTTACGGATCGCCGACTCGAAGGGGTAGAGCTCCGTTTGCCGCAAGCTCGCCTCCGATTCGTAGAGCACGGCGATGTCGCGATGCGTGTCCACGTCCACGCCGCCATGTCCCGGATAGTGCTTAACGCACGCCAGGACGCCGCCGTCCTGCAAGCCGCGCGCGAGCGCGTTGGCATGACGCGCCACCGGGCCTCCCGATTCGCCGAACGCGCGAAGGTTAATGACGGGATTGTCGGGATTGTCGTTGACGTCGGCGACGGGGGAAAAGTTTATCTGCGCGCCGATCGCCCGCGCCTCGTCGGCGACGACGCGACCCATCCGATACGTGAGCCGCCAGTCGTCCGCCGCGCCGATCGCCATTTGATACGGGAATCCCGTCGCGCCCTCCAAGCGCTGATCGACGCCCCGCTCGAAGTCGGACGCGATAAAGAGCGGTACCCACGAGAGCTCCTGCAACGCGTTGGCGAGCGCCGCCTGCTTGTCCACGTCCCCGTTGAAGAAGATGAATCCGCCGACATGCAATTCGTTGATCGCCCGCTCCAGTCGCGCGAATTTCGCGGTGTCGGCGAGATGGCGCGAGCCCCAGATGTGCGGCATAATCAACTGCCCGACCTTTTCCTCGAGCGTCATTTGTTCGAGGATTCCCTCGACCCACTTGTCGTCGCGGATGGCGAAGAGTTCCTCGACGGTGAGCGAGCGCGCGGTGTCGGCGTATTGGGATTCGTCGAAGACGCGGTCGGCGTGGTCGATATCCCCGCCGGCGCGCAAGCGCTTCAGCGCCTCGAGATCGGAGATCGGTTTTTCGATCGTCGCGTTGTCGGCGTCGCTTGTCGGAACGGACAACGCGGCGGCGCCGCCCAACAAGGCGGCGCTCAACGCAATTGAGATTAAGGCAAAACGCATATGTTTGCGGCGCACGATTTCCCCCATTGGATTAGTTACGCCATGATAGTTTCGCGAACGTTACGTCGCTTCTTTTTCCGTTTTCTTTCCGAATTCGGGATCGATCGGCGTTAGCTTCACCACTATGAACGCGGGTATCGTGGCGATACAGATCCACACGAAAAAGTGTTGGTAACCGATCAACTCCTGCAACCAACCGCTAAACATGCCGGGGATCATCATACCCAACGCCATGAACGCGGTGGTGATGGCGAAGTGCGACGTTTTGTGGTCGCCTTCGGATACGTAAATCTGGTAGAGCATATAGGCGGTGAAGCCGAAGCCGTAACCGAACTGCTCGATTCCGACGGCGAGAACTACCGTCCACAGATTATCGGGCATCGTGTAGGCGAGAAAAACGTACACCGCGTCGGGGAGGTTAATGGCGATCGCCATCCACCAGATCCAATATTTTAAGCCGTGCTTTGCCGCCGCCATTCCGCCGAGGATGCCGCCGAGCGTGAGCATCAACAATCCGACGGTGCCGTACACGAGTCCGACTTCGCCCGTCGTTAGCGCCAACCCGCCGACTTCGCGCGTATCCAACATAAAGGGAGTGGCGAGCTTGACGATCTGCGCCTCGGCGAACCGATAGAGAAGCAGAAACGCGAGGACCGTGCCGATCCGCTCCTTCTTGAAGAAAGCGGCGAACGTGTTGAAGAAGTCCGCGAACATACTTTTAGATTTATCGCGCGTCGCGGGTTTATCCGACGTCGGATGCGGGAGGATATAGTGGTGATAGGCGGTGAAGAGCGCGAAGAGTCCGGCGAGGAAGAAGAAGGTGACGATCCACGAGAGCTTCACGTTGCCGGAGCGCGCCTCGAACGCGGCGTTCGTGACGTTGCGGAGTTTCGGATCCGCTTGCACGACGGCGGCGGCGGGCTTATCCCAGTTCTTCGCGTTGAAGGTAATGCGTCCGCCTTCGATGAGCGAGAGCGATTGGTCGCCGCTCTCCCATCCGAAATTGACGACGATCTCCTCGCTCGGTTTTTCGGCGAGCCGGAAGAAAACGACCGCGACGGCGCCGGCGCGATCCGACACGACTTGGATTTCTTCGTCGGGTCCGAACGTCTCGCCGATCCACGCGCTAATCGGTCCCGCGATCTCCTCGTCCCACCAAGAGGGATCCTCGGCGGCGGCTTCGGCGGCGCGCTCCTCCTCGGTTATATAGAAGTGATGCTTCGCGTTCCACGCTTTCGCTTCGGCGAGGATAGAGTCGGCGCGGGCGGTCGAAATTGTTTCGGTCGCGAGTTCGATCGTTTTCGTCGAGACGAGAATGGCTTGTCCGCGAGCGTCGAGATC